>JAYEGM010000143.1:0-11419 GCA_034659075.1 Pseudomonadota bacterium | reverse complement strand
CGATCTCTGGTATGCACAGCATGACACAGCGCTGGCAGATTTTTCTGATGTCATGGAGACCTTTTTTAATATCAACACGGATGACGATCGTCTCAGGATGGACAAAACGGGAATGACTGCATGAACGGAATCACTGTACCCATGGTGGGCTTCTGTGCCTGGAGCGGCACAGGCAAGACCACCCTGCTGAGACGACTGCTGCCTTTGCTGGTGGCCCGCGGCCTGAAGGTGGCTGTGGTCAAGCATGCACATCACAGCTTTGATATCGACCATCCAGGCAAGGATAGTTTTGAATTGCGCGAAGCCGGCGCAAGTCAGATGCTGATAGCTTCTCGCACACGTATGGCGCTAATAACCGAATTTGAAGATGGGCGTGGCGAGCCATCGCTGGCCGATGCGCTCTCCAGCCTGAACATGCAGGACCTTGACCTGATACTGGTGGAAGGGTTCAAACATGAAAGCTATCCCAAGATAGAACTTCACCGCCCGGAACTTAATAAATCCTTACTGTTTCCTGATGACAGCAACATCATAGCCATTGCCAGCGACGCTCCAATACCCGAAAACAGGCAGCAGCTGCCGAAGTTAAACCTCAACAACCCGCAGCAAATCGTGCAGTTTATCCTCGACAACATCGTCGCTGCTACACCATCTGCCACAGCTTCCGGAGCGGGCCAGCCATGAGCGGCCTTATCCGCCGGTCCTCCTGCTGTGACGATGTGCCAGAGACCGGTACCCTGAAAGTCGACGATGCCCGGCAGCGGATTCTGGACTCGATAAAGCCCATCACAGCCAGTGAAAAACTCACACTGCGCAATGCACTCGGCAGAGTGCTGGCAGAGGACATCATTTCACCACTGGATGTGCCGGGTCATACCAACTCTGCGATGGACGGTTACGCGCTGGCTGGTAAGGACCTGCCGCAGGACAGCGAGCAGATGATCTACAAGCTTATAGGGTCATCCTTTGCCGGTGCCCCGTTCAGCGGTCACTGTGAAGCAGGCCAGTGCGTCCGCATCATGACCGGGGCAGTGATACCGGCGGGTACCGATACTGTTGTCATGCAGGAGCAGGTCAAGACTGTCGAGTCTGATAGCGTACGCATAGGCAATGGCCACCGAACGGGTCAGAACGTCCGTCAGGCAGGCGAAGATATCGCCACAGGCGGGACGGTGCTACGGGCATCGCACATCCTGACGCCCGCTGATCTGGGTATCCTTTCCTCACTCGGCATAGGTGAAGTCAGAGTACGCAGACGTCCGCGCGTGGCATTTTTCTCCACCGGTGATGAACTGCGTTCGATTGGTGAAGCACTTGCGGAAGGTGACGTCTATGACAGCAATCGATACAGCTTATACGGCATGCTTCAACGTCTGGATGTTGAGCTGCTCGATATGGGGGTGGTCAGAGATAGTGAAGAGGCGCTGAGAAAAGCATTTGCAGAGGCCGCAGCCATGGCAGATGTGGTGATCACGTCCGGCGGTGTTTCGGTGGGTGAGGCAGACTATATCAAGCCCATTCTCGAACAAACCGGTGAAATTCATTTCTGGAAAATTGCCATGAAACCGGGGCGCCCACTGACACACGGTCGAATTGGCAACAGTCTGTTCTTTGGACTGCCAGGGAACCCGGTCGCTGTTATGGTGACATTTTACCAGTTTGTACAACCTGCACTGAAGTATCTGGCCGGTGCAAGATCAAATCCTCCCTGGACAATAATGGCAACCAGCAAAGAAGATATTTTCAAGCGCAAGGGCCGCTACGAATTCCAGCGCGGGATACTTGAACAGGATGCCGGTGGACAGCTAACAGTGAGAAAAACCGGTCAACAGGGCTCGGGTATACTGATGTCTATGAGCCGGGCCAATTGCTTCATTTTATTACCGGAAGATTGTCAGGGTGTCTCGGCGGGTGAAGAGGTACAGGTGCAGCCATTTGATAGCTTTATCTGAATTACTACAGCCGTCCGATAGGCTTTCTTACCTGTAATCTGTAGGGATTACCTCTTAATTGCTTTATAAGCGCTGTCTATCGCAGTAAAATGGCCGGGTTTTCCTGAAATCATGCCTGCTGGCTTCCATCCTTCAGACACTGAAACCCCACTACGAGTACAGGACTATGAGTGATCAAGACATCAGTAACGAAGAAGAAATACTGCAGCTGGTCAAAAGCACACTGACTGCTATCGCAAAAGACACCTATACACCGCCTGAGTTGACGCACCCGTTATCCAGTGACACCATCAACCAGATACGAAACTGTTTTACAGTCATCACCCGGCGCCAGCAGGAGCTGGCCGGGGCGCGCGGCGTGGAATTCAATGATCGCCCTCGATATATTGATGAACCCAACGATACCTTTGTCGTATCGCTCGATGAATTTCGTGATTCGACAAAAAAGGAGGATTGATAATGCCTTATTATGTTTATCGCATCACCGATTCTGCCGCAGGTTTTGTCAAACAGCTGGAGTTGCTGGACACTCTCGACAGCTACCGTGATGCCAAACAGTTGACAAAAAAAACCCGCAGTGAAATGGACGGCAGCGAAGCGGTGCAAATCAAAGTTATGTTTGCGGACAACGAACTGTCCGCAGAAGAGCAGTTGCAGGAAAAACGCGAAAAACCCATCACCATGGAGTGGGAGAAATAGTCTCCACTCCCTGATTTCAAAGGGTTCATTGTGAACACCGCTAAAGACCTTTTTTCCTATCGTAAACACTGGGCACACCGCTTTGGCGCTGCACCGGTACTGCCCATGTGCCGGGAAGAAATGAACGAACTGGGCTGGGACAGCTGCGACATCATCATTGTTACCGGTGATGCCTACATCGACCATCCCAGTTTTGGCATGGCGCTGATCGGCCGTGTGCTGGAGTCTCAGGGTTTCCGCGTAGGAATCATCTCGCAGCCTGACTGGCAGAGTGCGAAGGCATTCAAAGAGCTGGGTAAACCCAATCTATTCTTTGGCATCACCGCCGGCAACATGGATTCAATGGTCAACCGCTATACTTCGGACCGCCGGCTGCGGCATGATGATGCCTACACTCCGGATGCTAAAGAAGGCAAGCGGCCTGATCGCTCAGTACTGGTCTATGCCCAGCGTGCCAGGGAAGCCTTCAGTGATGTACCGGTCATCATCGGCGGCATTGAAGCCAGCCTCAGGCGTATTGCACATTATGACTACTGGTCTGACAAGGTACGGCGCTCCTGCCTGCCGGACTCCAAGGCTGACATGCTGCTGTTCGGCAATGCGGAACGAGCAATAGTCGAGATTGCACACCGGCTGGCGGCCAATGAAGACATCAGGGATATACGTGATATACGCGGCACAGCGTTCATGACATCCAGTATTCCGGATCGCTGGACGATAATTGATTCTACCGATGTGGATCAGCCGGGAAGAGTCGATAAAGCAGCAGATCCTCACCGTGCTCCTTATGCCAGCAAACCGGATTGCTCGCAGCAGACAGGGTCAGCTGAAGCAACAAACCAGCAGGTCGTGACATTACACAGCCGGCCACGCGGGCTGGACAGGTCACATACTGTATTACGGCTGCCATCCTATGAAAAGGTAAAAGCTGACAAGGTACTCTATGCCCACAGCTCCAGGGTCTTCCACCTGGAAACCAATCCGGGCAACGCGCGCTCGTTGATACAGCGTCATGGCAATCGCGATATCTGGTTGAACCCACCGCCAATCCCGATGACCACGGAAGAACTCGATCACATCTACGAACTGCCTTATACACGTAAGCCACACCCATCGTACGGCACAGCAAAGATGCCTGCCTGGGAGATGATCCGGTTCTCGATTAATATCATGCGCGGATGTTTTGGCGGCTGTACATTTTGCTCCATTACAGAGCACGAAGGCCGCATCATCCAGAACCGCTCAGAAAAATCTATTCTCAATGAAATCGAGACCATACGCGACAATGTGCCCGGCTTCACCGGCAATATCTCAGACCTCGGCGGGCCGACGGCGAATATGTGGCAGCTTAAATGCAAGGATGCAAAAATCGAGTCTTCCTGCCGGCGTCTGTCCTGCGTTTACCCGGGCATCTGCAAAAACCTCGGCACCGATCATGAACCGCTTATTCAACTGTACAGAAAGGCACGCAAGATAAGAGGCATCAAGCGCATCTTTATCGCTTCAGGCCTGCGTTATGACCTGGCTGTCCGTTCCAAAACCTACATAAAAGAGCTGGCTACCCATCATGTTGGAGGCTATCTGAAGATCGCTCCGGAGCACATCGAAGAAGGACCCTTATCGAAGATGATGAAACCGGGCATCGGTGCTTATGACCGCTTCAAACAGTTGTTTGATCAGTATTCTAAAGAAGCGGGTAAAGAACAGTATTTAATCCCCTACTTCATCTCTGCACATCCCGGCACCACGGACGAGGACATGCTCAACCTGGCAATCTGGCTGAAATCCAATAATTTCCGCCTCGATCAGGTACAGGCTTTTCTGCCCACACCACTAGCCATTGCCTCGGCGATGTACCACACGGAACGCAATCCACTAAAGAAAATAAGCCGTGAATCAGAAAAAGTTTCGTCTGTCCGCGGTGCCCGGCAGCGTCGTTTGCACAAAGCCTTTCTGCGCTATCACGCACCAGAAAACTGGCCGATATTGCGAGAGGCATTAAAACGCATGGGAAGGGCAGACCTGATTGGCAACGGAAAAAAACACCTGGTTCCTTCCTGGCAGCCCGGAGGGAAAAATCGTAATCAGAAGAGATTCGTACAGAAAAAAAAATTCACACCTGCAAAAACACGTTTCACTAAATAGTTACAGGGTCGTGTTATTTCTCCTGCACCAGTACCCACGGTGCTACAACCACGGCCCAAAGGACTGACTCACCCTCACTCCATCCTCGCGCATCATCATCTGTAGTTTTTCTGAGTTCGCCTGTTTCCAGCCAGGCATCGATAATTCCTTTATCATCATGAATCACATGCGCTCCAAGCTGAACAAGATCCAATGCTGGAGAGACCGTCAGCAATACTCCGCGGGCAAAATGACGCTCCAGTTCCGGCCAGCTTATACAGGCTGTCTCTGCATTTAATCGTGCAGCTATTTGATCAATATTTTCTTTCATTCTTACACTGAATCATGAGTCCTGGGTCCTTAGACAAAAAACAGAAACAAAAAATAATAGCAACGGGTTTGACCTACGACCTATGACTGATTTTTACCGCGGCCTTTTCGCATAGGTCTCATCAAAAATAGCTTCAAGACCAGGATGTATCCCTCGCAAGCCGTCAATAACAGCCTTCCCCCAGTCAAAATATTCCTGTCGCCGCTGCAGCCCCCAGCCAGCCGGCGGATTATCGGCTACATCTCGCAGGTTGCAAATTTTGTCCGCCAGTTTTACCAGCTTTGCTTCATCACTGAGGCCGGGTGCATGTCTAATTTGCTCATCTTTGCGTTCGGTTTTGCACAGGTTTCCGTCGTCCGACATTTCGAGAACAATCGTGCAGATCTGCTGCCCGAAGTGCTGTGTTAATTCAGCAGCTGTCGTTTCTGTGTCCTCTATAGTGTCATGCAGAGCAGCGGCGCAGAGAACATTAACATCATAGACATCCGCTTCATTACACAGCACATCGACCAGTTGTATAGGGTGATTGATGTAAGGTGATGCACAAACATCCTTACGTCGCTGATCACGATGCTTGCCAGCCGCAAAAGCAATGGCTTTTATTAATTTGCTCAGAGTATCCATACTTTTTTAATCGTTCATAACCAACGTACCAGGTAATAAATAAACTGCCCTTCTGATGATTTTGATGGCCCTGCCACATGGGCAGGGTAATAACAATTCTCGTCATCCGCTGCCGCAATGGCTTCTGCTTCAGAGGCCATTATCTGTACACAGCCGGCGGGAAAGCGCTTACGGCTTTGTCGTTTAGTATAGACCACCGCAAAACATATTTGCGATACACTGGTTTCCGGATCAGGAGGAACAATGCCTTTCATGTGTATATTGTATGCCTAAAAATATATGGCGGCTGATATTTTTTGCATTAAAAAACCCCGCCTCAGCGGGGTTCCTGTAAAACAATAATCCCGGGGTGAATCAGGTGCCAGTTACATTCGAAGCCTGCGGCCCTTTTGGACCAGTCTCTACGTCGTAGGAAACTGCCTGTCCTTCTTCAAGTGTTCTGAAACCATCGGAAGCAATAGCAGAAAAATGCACAAATACATCTGCACTGCCATCATCTGGTGTAATAAAGCCAAAACCTTTGGAGTTGTTAAACCACTTTACGGTACCTGTAGCCATATGCAAAAAACCTCAAAAAATAAAATAATAAATATTACAAATGTTACTTGCACAACAGCTAATGGCCGGAATGGGTCTACTGTAAAACGTGCTCAACAATATTGTAATTCTTTTTTCTATACCGGACTAATGCAGCATCCGCCAGTCCAGTATTCTACTCCAGTATATAAGAACAAATTATCATATACAACACTAAACTTATGATGAAAAATGTGTTTTTTATTAACTACATAGACAACCGCTCGCGCATTACAATGATAGAATAACAACTCAAGTCTTAGAGTCTGGATCGGAATTTATGGCGCAGAAAGCAACCATCTACAAAGCTGAATTACAAATAGCTGACATGGATCGCAATCATTACCAGAACTATTCGCTGACTGTCGCCTGCCACCCTTCTGAAACGGATACCCGCATGATGGTGCGCCTGCTGGCCTTTGCGCTAAATGCCAGTGATGAGTTGAAATTCACTAAAGGTATCAGTACTGATGATGAACCTGACATCTGGAAAAAGAGTTTAACCGACGATATTCTGCTCTGGATAGACCTCGGCCAGCCGGATGAAAAGCGCCTGCGCAAGGCCTGTGGCCGCGCAGGACAAGTTATTGTTTATACCTATCAGCAGCGCAGCGCCGAACCCTGGTGGAAACAAATAAAAGATAACTGCCAACGTTTTGAAAACCTGGAAGTTATCAGCATTCGAGAAGATGCCTGCAAAGATCTAAGCCAGCTGGTAAATCGAAACATGCGATTGCAATGCACCCTGCAGGATGGCGAGTGCTGGATTACCGATGGCGAAGCAACTGTGAACGTAACCCTGGACCAGTGGAAATAAATATAAGTTATGACTGAGTCAAATGCTAAAGAAGCCTTTGCACAACTGACACCCGACCATATGCTCGATGCCATTGAATCTCTCGGTCTGAGATGTGACGGCCGCTTTCTGGCACTTAACAGTTATGAGAACCGGGTATACCAGGTTGGTATCGAAGACCAGTCCCCGCTGGTAGCAAAATTCTATCGGCCCGGTCGATGGACTGACCAGGCGATTATAGAAGAACACGAATTCACTCAGGCACTGGCCGCACTGGAAATACCGGTTATCGCACCTGACAAGGATGACCAGGGCACGAGTCTTCACCAGTATGGGCATTATCGTTTTGCACTCTATCCCTGCCGGGGAGGCAGAGCACCGGAACTGGACAACCCGGAACACCTGGAGCAGCTTGGGCGTTTTATTGCGCGCATCCATGCCGAGGGAGCCACGAAAAATTTCGTATACCGGCCTGAACTGGACATCAACAGTTTTGCAGTAGAGCCCAGGAAATACCTGCTTGATCATGACTTTATTCCCGCACACCTGATTGAGGCCTATCAGGGCCTGACAGCTGACTTGATTAAACAGATAGAACAGTGCTTCGATCGCGCGGGAGAAATCAACAACATACGCCTGCATGGCGACTGCCATCCCGGAAATATTTTATGGACAGATAAGGGGCCTCACATAGTCGATTTTGATGATGCACGCACCGGCCCTGCGATTCAGGATCTATGGATGTTCCTGTCCGGTGACCGTGCCTATATGACAGCACGCCTTGCTGATCTGCTGGAAGGCTATACACAATTTTATGACTTTAATGCTGCGGAACTGCACCTGGTCGAAGCACTAAGAACCATGCGCCTGATTCACTATGCCGCATGGCTCGCCCGACGCTGGGATGATCCTGCCTTCCCTCTCGCATTCCCCTGGTTTAACAGCATGAACTACTGGGAGGAACAGATACTTATCCTGCGTGAGCAGGCCTCGTTGATGAACGAACCGCCTTTGGTTTGGGATTAAAGGCAGTGGAAAGGTTAAAGGTAAGGCTAAGGATAAAAGATTCGGGATTAAGGACAGCGAGTTTCTGCTATCGAGACATGGCAGTCAAAAGCTGGTTGACACTTCAAGAACGGCCAATGCAGTCTTTTTTGGGTCAGTCATAACGCAGAATGCCCTTTGAAGTGGCTGGCGTCTTATGAATTTCAAGTGCCAGCCAAATTTCAGCATTAGACGGTAGGTATGTATTTGTGCTTCGTTCATATATTTCAGCGGGTCACCGGGTACCGGTTTTACCCCTTTTCATTTTTCTTCACGTTCCATAACTTATCCACATCTTTGGTTCGGTAATGCCATAGACCGGTCATTCGCAGACCTACAGTGTATAAAATTGCCCGAAGTGAAAAATCACAACGGGCTAGATTTTACTCCGATATATCAGTAGTTAATCTACTGATTAACTCCTGAGTTATTACCACATTGCCAGGCAATCAGTCTGCCAGCGGAAGCCCACTTGGTACAGTAAACGGCTGGTCGCTGCGCAGATCGATACTGGACGGATCGGTCAGCGCATGCAGGAACTCGAGGATCAGATCCACATCTTCCGACGTGTAAGTAAATGGATCCAGTTCGCTATGAATCTCGATGTAGTTGACGAGGTCAGGATCGTCCATGACAAGGAAATCCAGCGGGCTGTAATCTACATCCGGTGGCAGCACGGCCTGAGACTGATCATAGTTATTTATTGCATAGCCCGTGTCAATGTGATGTTCAACCACGGCACGTAGTGTGTTGTATGCACCGGTGTGGCCATAAGGTGCCGTTAGTGCAACATTGCGTAAGGTCGGCGTGCGGAACTTGAGTATATCGTCAGCATCACCCGTCACCTGCTCGCGGCCGAAATCTTCATGATCATCAATACCATCATCTGGATCACTATCACTCCCGCGCCCTGCGCCGATTTGAGGCATTGCTATGGCATGAAAACTGTGGTCGGTCTGGAACTTTCCACTATGGCAGTCAGCGCAGGCCTGGCCATTACTATCACCACCGTAAAACAGTTTCATACCTTCTACGGCAATCTTGGTCATTGCTTTTTTATCACCACGAAGATAGCGGTCGAAGGGGCTGTTATCTGCACGCCAGTTTGCACCTTCGAATGCGGCAATCGCATTTGCTGCATGTACATAGGTGATATCAGCAGCATCATTGATATCGTAGAAGGCAGCTACAAAAAGACTCACATAGTCTGAATTCTGCAGACGCCCAGCCAGCTGTTCCCATACACCCCCGGGTCCGGCAAGATTACCGGCTGCCGCAGCGGTGCCGATTGGATTCTCACCGTCCTGGCCAGCCATTTCTGTACCCGAGGTCACCGGGAACATGGCCTGGCAGGCCAGTACATTATCGAGTCCATTCGGAAGATCATTTCCAGCAGGCGTCTCGCAATTACTATTATCTGAAAATTCCGGATCCATATTGACGCTTACACGGCCATCATGGAATAGCACCTTGAACTCATGGGCGCCGAGGTTAAATACTGGCGGCGCATTGCGGGGCACACGTTCGGGAATATGATCAGCAGTACCGTATGCGGTGTTCCGACTCTTGCCGAGACCAACGCCACCTTCTCCAACTGGCAACGACAGGCCGTCACCCGTATCGGTCAGGGCATGGTGGCAGGTCCCACAGGAAATGTTTTCATTGCCACTCAGAATTTTGTCGAACATAAGCAGTCGTCCCAGCTCTACTTTTTTAGCATCATGACTTCTAAAGTCAGCATCTGTGACCGCATCAGGAATGTTGGTTCCAATTCCTCTTCCTGGGTTGTCTTTTGCCATAGCCGGTGCGCTAATCAAGGCCACCGCGATAACCGAAATTACAATTACACTTTTACAATTCATGAACTCACCTCTCTTTGTATTATTAATGGTTTTTTTATAAACAAAATATATGAATGCGTATTATTATTTTACGTATACCTCTTCATCGCCAGTTACTTTAAAGCACAGAATTATAGGCAAGAATCGCACCACCTCTAATTTTCAATGAGTTACAAACTAATTATGCAAGAAGTGTAAAAGAACCTGACGGTTTTCCTTATGTATTCTTGCCATCCGACCTGCTTTGCAGGTCATTTGACACAAACAGTCTTGGTAATAGTGAATGCAGTGTCTATTGCACGTAAGTACCAGGTAGAAGTACGTACCTATCGTTTTAGTAACGATACTGTTCAATCAGCTGGATGGTGAAATAAGCGATTCCTGAATGTCCCAGTAGGGTCGACAGCGGCTGTCTGCGACTGAAGCCAGCTGGCCTAACCTGAAGGTCGGTAGTCGGCCACAAACGGTCCTTCATGGCAACGCGTCTGGCCTTCCGCTACATACTCGTTGCGGGCATTTGGGGTTCAACAGTGTAGGTCGGGAGTCGGCTAAAAGCAGAAGTAGAAGCAAATCTTTCGAATAAGACCTTATCTATTTAAAGCAGGCAATCGTGATTAAATGTGGAAAGACTGCCACACGATTTCGTGGTCAGGATAAACCTGGCAAAAAGCACCGGTTGGCATCACTTTCTTTCACTGGCAGACAAAAACCGTCATAATATTATTGATGGAAATGCTGGTCGATATCGCAATACCGTTTGTTGTCATCATGATAATGTTTGTCGTGGGGCTGGAACTGACCCTGGAGGATTTCAGGCAGATTCATAGGTTCCCGAAACCCGTGCTCGTAGGAACCGCAGGCCAATTGACCATCCTCCCGATAATTGCCATCGTGCTTGCCTTTGTATTAGACCCGCCGCGACATATTGTGGCAGGGATGGTTCTCGTAGCGGCATGTCCGGCTGGAGCTATCTCAAACTACTACGTTTATCTGGCGCGTGCCAATGTTGCATTGTCGGTCACGCTGACAGCAGTTACTACCGTGTTGGCTTTTGTAACACTCCCTGTGTTGACTGCATTGGGATTCGAACTGTTGCTTAACCAACAACACGCTGTCCCGGTCCCGGTAAGCAATATGATGACCCAGTTGTTCGTCATCTTGTTGTTGCCGACAGTGGTGGGAATGTGGGTGCGTAATCGCTGGCCGGCATGGGTAAGGCGGTACAAAAACTTGCTCAGACAGCTCAGCATGGGGGCACTGGTTCTGCTCATTGCATTTATAATTCAGGACCAGGCGGAGAACCTGGTTGCACAGATCGGGGAGTTATTTTTTACCGCAGTATCTTTTACCCTGTTAGCGATGGCGGCCGGGATCGTAACTGGTCGGGGGCTTGGTCTGTCCTCCCGTGACAGGTTTTGCTTCATGGTCGAAT
>JAYEGM010000142.1:0-11445 GCA_034659075.1 Pseudomonadota bacterium | reverse complement strand
TAGCCGGTTCCACTTGGCATCTTCCTGCGATCGTATGATGGCGCATTTGTTTGCGCTGCGGCAGAAGATTTTTGTGCTCCTGTACATCCCGGGCAAACCTGCCTTTCATAGACTGTTGACATATGGTTTACCTTTCTGGTGGCAACAAGTATGTACTTTTTGCCATGGCAGACCTGGCATGTGTGAGTCTCTGTATACTGAGAACCATGACCCACCTGCCTGTTTCCAAACCTTGCAGTATTATCCATTCAGTTACTCCAGAAAATTATTAATTATTGTTTCTGGAAAAAATTATCAATCATCACGGATAGTTTTGATTGGCATTCCACGCCAATCGCTTGACCCATAAAGAAGAAAAAATGGAAACGTGTAAATGGTGCCGGGAGGCGGAATCGAACCGCCGACCTACTGATTACGAATCAGTTGCTCTGCCGACTGAGCTACCCCGGCTTATGCGTCTAAATATTCGAGAATGGTCTCTCGTGGGGGGCGGGACTTTACTGGATTTAGTGGATTGAAACAATCAGATACAGCTATATAAGGAACCTCTGATCAATTCATGAACTCGACTCTTACGCCTAAAATATCCAGCTTTTTCGTTGCACCACGGGCATTTCCTACGGTCAAAATCTTCGCAATAGCTAGCTATTACGTGCACTTTTCGCCTCAAATCTGAATATTTTAGGTCGCAATCTACTTCGCTCTGACACATCAGATGTTCCTTAATTCAGATAATGGAATTACATCACACGATATGGGTTATCGGTTAAACTTTCTGATGTTGGCAACTTGCTGCCAGTCAGCAAACCAGCTGCTATTCGAGCGGAGCCCAGACCAATTATTACCCCGTTCCTGAAATGCCCGGAACAAATAATCAAATTATCAAGATCAGGGTGTCTGTCTATAGTTGGTATGCCGTTAGATGAGCCCGGCCTTAAGCCCGCCCAATGATTTACAACAGGCGTGTTTTTTAAAAATGGTGCAATGGCGACAGCCGCTGACCAAAGCTCCTGGTAGCCGGAATCGGTGGTCAAGTTTTCAAAGCCAACATATTCCATAGTGCTACCTGCCAGTATATGGCCGTCTCTTCTGGGTATGAGATACTTGCTGTTATTTAAAATAATTCGATGCAACTTGTCAGGGGGCGCTCTAAATAGAATCATTTGTCCTCGAACTGGCTCAATATCAAGAGACAGGCCGGTATCACTCAACAATGTAGATGTCCATGCGCCCGCAGCCACCAGATAGTTATCTGCGGACCATTTTGCATTGGCGGTTTCTACGTAGACAACCTTGCCATTTTCAGAATAAAAATTTTTTACCGCGGCTCCCCTAATAATTTTTACACCTCTCATTAATAAATCTTTGATCAGGGACTGGATCAGCCTCGGATTTCGTATCTGCCCTATCATAGGCATCCACAATGCTGACGCATAGTTCTCTGATAATTCTGGCTCTATTAATGAAAGTTCCCTGCGACCAATGCGCTCAAGAAATTTTGTATTCTTGTTTAAGGCAATTTGTTTGCTGAATGCTTTCGCCCAGGACTTTGCCTGCTTATACTCATCAGTATCTAAAATTAGATGACCTGAACGAACATATTCAGGATCGATACCGGTGGCTTCAAGCAGGTCTGCTGCAAGCTTCGGGTATTCTTTATGGCCAATTACGGCCAGCTCAGTAACAGCATCCGGGTACCGCCAGGGATAAAGAGGAGAGAGTATCCCCCCGCCTGCCCACGATGATTCCTGCCCGACACCCGCATTTTTTTCCAGTATGGTGACAGTTTGGCCTGAGATTGCGAGTTCACGAGCTGTTAATAGACCAATAATGCCGCCGCCTATGATCAGAGTATTCGTTTTCTCCGGCATTAGAAATATCTTTTATCGTAATGATTTTGGCAGTGCAAAGGTAACATTCTCGACTGGCCCGGGAAGGTCACTGACGGTCGCTGAAGTCAGTTCCTGGCAACGCCGTATTACCCCCTCGACCAGGTCTTCTGGAGCTGAAGCACCCGCTGTGATGCCCAGTATGTTTATATCCTGCAGCCAATCAGGGTCAACTTCAGCTTCATTATCAATTAGAAAAGCTCGAACACCCTTATTTTCTGCCAGTTCTCTTAAACGATTGGAATTTGAACTGTTTGTCGAACCTACAACAAATACCATGTCACATTTTTCTGCCAGCCTTTTCACTGCATCCTGCCTGTTCTGTGTCGCGTAGCAAATATCATCTTTTCGCGGACCCTGGATATTGGGATAGCGTCGTTTGAGAGCAGCAATTACGTATTCCGTGTCGTCAATTGACAAGGTTGTCTGAGTAACATAGGCCAGATTTTTGATGCCGCCCAGATCCAGCTTCTCAACATCTTCTGGTTTCTCTACCAGGTAGATACCTGATTCGATTTGCCCAATGGTTCCTTCTACCTCCGGGTGGCCTGCATGACCGATAAGCACGCATTGGAATCCATTTTCATGATGCCGGGTGACTTCCCTGTGAACTTTTGTCACTAATGGACAGGTTGCATCAAATACCCGGAGTTTACGACGTTCTGCTTCATCCCTGACGGAAAGCGGTACCCCATGTGCACTGAATATTACAGTCTGATCATCTGGCACATCATCCAGTTCATCGACAAATATAGCGCCCGCCTGTTTAAGTCTGTTGACGACAAAGCGGTTATGAACAACCTCGTGTCGTACATATATAGGTGCACCAATCTGTTTCAGTGCACGTTCCACAATTTCTATCGCCCGATCTACACCAGCACAAAAACCTCGGGGACTTGCTCGTAATATTTCCATTTTTCACCTGTGACTATCGGCTGCTATTCTGGCCTATTTCAAGAATTATCTACCGAGACGATATCAACAGACAACATCACATCCCTGCCACACAGCGGGTGATTGAAATCAACAAGAACATTATCATCAGTCACCTCGCGAACGACTCCGGGTACTGTAGAGCCGTTTGGCAGGGTAAATTCTATGACGGTTCCCTGCTGTGCAGGGGCACCCTCATCAAACACGGCATGATCAACATGCTGGATACGCGACTCATCATAGTCGCCAAACAGATTCTCCAGTGCAGGGATGATAATATCATCTGTATCATCTGCCTTCAGGCCATAAAGCTTCTGCTCTAATTCATTTATAAACTCACCCTGACCAAGCTGAATAGTTTCCGGCTCATCACCTGTCTCTTCGATGACGGTACCATCTGCCAGCGACACGGCATATCTCAGGGTCACTTTACTATCGGCTTTTATAACGCTGTCAGTCATCATTACTTCTGCCTGTATTTAATTAGATGGATGTTGAGCGCATCCAGGATCAACAGGAAAGCTCCGACACTAATCGCCATATCAGCAATATTAAAGGTGGCAAAATGCCATTGGCCTATATAAAAATCGATAAAATCTACCACCTTCTGCAACCGTATGCGATCGATGACATTGCCAATAGCCCCACCCAGCACCAGCCAAAGGGCAACCGTTAACTGTAAGTCCTTACGCGGCGTCCTGAATAAAATTATCAGCAGAACAATAGACATCAGAACGGCAATAATAATGAAAAATATATTCTGCCAGCCCCCGGCCTGGTGCAGGAAACTGAATGCCGCCCCGGTGTTATAAGCCAGGGTAAAGTTCAAATACGGGATAATTGCTACAGGCTGATGGAAAACAAGAAACTCCTCAGCCAGAAATTTACTCAGCTGATCCAGGATCACAATCACCGGAACCAGCCAGCTGCCCGTACAAATCGCACGGTTGCAGCTGGCTTTATCTAGCGCGGATGGATCCGAATCAGACAAAGTGCCTGACCTCTCCCTCACCCTCTACGTTTTCAACACAGCGGCCACAGATCTCCGGGTGCTGTGGATTACTGCCAACATCCTCCCGGTGATGCCAGCAACGTATGCATTTTTCTTTTTCTGTTGCACTGACTTCAATTGAAACAATATCATTGTCCCAGTCATCCAGCGACTGTGCCCAGTTTGTCAGTTCCCTGCCGTGGCCATTTCCATCCTCTATGCGATAAACATGGACATATGAGGTGATAAAAATAAAACGGCATTCCTCAGCAAAAGACTGCAGTAATTCGAGTGTCCTGCCTTCGGTGTAGATAGTCACTTCCGCGTTAAGCGGAGAGCCGATAACACCTTCCTTGCGTAGTGCTTCCAGGGCCTGTGATACACCATCTCTGAGCACAGTAACAACCTGCCAGCGTTTTAACAGGGCAGTACTATCCTCAATTACAGGCAATTTATGCCATTGCTGCAGAAATATGCTATCCGCTCTGTTGCCCGGCATATAAGACCAGATCTCCTCAGCAGTAAAGCTCAATACCGGAGCCATCCAGCGTACCAGAGATTCCAGTATGTGCGACATTGCAGTCTGCGCGGAACGCCGTGCCTGACTTTCTGCTGGCGTGGTATATAAGCGGTCTTTCAGGATATCCAGGTAAAAGCCCCCCATATCGTTGACGCAGAACTGCAGCACAGCCTGATAGACATGATGAAAGGAAAAATCTTCATAGGCCTTTATTACCAGCAGATCTACCTCCCGGCAGCGAGCGATCGCCCAGGCATCTATTTCAATCAGACCGGCAATATCTACCGCATCAGATGCTGGGTCAAAACCATCCAGGTTGCCAAGCAGAAAACGGTTGGTATTGCGTATACGGCGGTAGGCATCAGCGGTACGCTTGATGATCTCATCCGAGATAGTCATTTCATTGCGATAATCTGTCGCCGCCACCCACAGGCGGATTATGTCTGCCCCCAAGGAGTTGATGATCTTCTGCGGAGCAACCACATTGCCTTTAGACTTGGACATTTTGTTGCCGTCCGCATCAACCACAAAGCCATGTGTGAGTGCCGTCTTATAAGGCGCACTGCCCTTCATGGCGACGGAACTCAATAATGATGACTGGAACCAGCCACGGTGCTGATCAGAACCTTCCAGATAGAGATCAGCCGGTGATGAATGACCGGCCCGTTTATCCAGTACAAAGGCATGCGAAACGCCTGAGTCAAACCAGACATCCAGAATATCAGTAATTTTCTGATAATCACCTGCTTCATCACCAAGCAGTTCTGCCGTATCCATTTCAAACCAGGCCTCTACTCCGCCCTGCTCGATGAGATCTGCGACCTGCTGCAGAATTTCATTCGTACGCGGGTGCAGTTCCCCTGTTTGAGCATGAACAAACAGGGCAATTGGTGCTCCCCAGTGTCGTTGTCGGGAGATGCACCAGTTGGGTCGGTTCTCGATCATGCCTTTGATACGAGCCTGCCCCCATTCGGGTAACCAGCGAACTTTATTTATTTCCTCCAGCGCACGCTCACGCAGCCCTGCCTGATCCATGCTGATGAACCATTGCGGTGTGGCGCGAAAAATAATAGGTGTTTTATGACGCCAGCAATGCGGATAGCTGTGTGTAATGGATTCTGAGAATAACAGGGCCTTCTGTTCTTCAAGCACTTCAACCACGTGTGCATTCGCTTTTAATACATGCTCACCGGCAAACAACGGCGTACCCTCAACAAAGACGCCGTTTGCCGCAACAGGATTATCAACCTTCAGGTCGTATTTTCTACCCGCAATGAAATCTTCCTGACCATGACCGGGCGCGGTATGCACCGCACCGGTGCCGGCTTCGGTTGTCACATGCTCGCCAAGGATAACCGGGACCTCGCGATCATAAAACGGGTGTTCCAGTTTTATCCCTTCCAGTGCCTGACCGCTTACATTTGCAAGCTGCACATAATCATCGATTCCGTAGCGGCTTAATGCCGAATCAAGCAGATCTGATGCGATTACATAGAGACCTTTATGCTGCTCATTAAATCGAACCAGCACATAATCCAGCTCCGGATGCAGTGCAACGGCCTGATTTGCAGGCAGCGTCCAGGGGGTCGTGGTCCAGATCACAAAAGAAACGGCTTCATCGCTGGAATCATGTGAAAAGGCCCTAAATATAGAGTCTCTATCGACTGCACGAAAGGCAACATCGACAGCCAGTGATTCCTTATCCTGATATTCTACTTCTGCTTCAGCCAGTGCAGATCGGCAATCTGTACACCAGTGTACCGGCATCGCACCCTGAAAAAGATGCCCCTGCTCTATTATACGCGCTAAAGAACGGACGATTTCTGCTTCATTTTCCGGTGCCATCGTCAGATAAGGATTATCCCAGTCCGCCAGCACGCCCAGTCGCTTGAAATCCTCGCGCTGACGGTTGACCTGCTTCTGCGCATATTCGCGACATTTCCAGCGAAAACTGTTGGCATCAATTTTAACCCCGGCCTTGCCGGATTTCTTCTCCACCTGCAGTTCAATGGGCAGGCCATGACAATCCCAGCCAGGGATAAAAGGTGCATCAAAACCATCCAGGGTACGGGATTTTATGATGATGTCTTTCAATATTTTATTGACGGCATGGCCAATATGAATATCACCATTGGCGTAAGGCGGGCCATCATGCAATATATATTTAGGCGCATCAGCGCGTTCGTCACGAATGCGCTGGTAGAGTTGCTGGCCCCAGCCTTTTAGAAATTCCGGTTCTCGATTGGCCAGATTGGCTTTCATTGGAAAACCTGTTTTTGGCAGGTTGATGGTCGTCTTGTAGTCAGTCATACAGCAGGTCTTTTTTAGTTTAAGAATGTACGGCAATAGCGGAAATTAACATGGCCAACAGCTTTTTTACAGTACAGGGCACCCCTATTAATTCTGGATAGATCAGATTGTATTCCAAATCGTTCATATCAAGGCAAGGATCGTACGCAATAGCTGGCTATTGCGAAGATTCTTAACGCAGAAAGGGACGATTTGGGATGGAAGATGAATATTCATGGATTAATAGAGGTGCCCTGTAGACTTAATCAGGTGATCAAATCGTCGCAAAATATTCCCTGGCACTGATAACATCCAGCGCGATCTGTTCCTTCAGGGCATCAAAAGATTCGAAACGTATTTCTTCGCGAATTTTGTAGCGAAATATAACATTGATCCGTCTGCCGTAGATCTGTTCATCAAAATCAAACAAATGGACTTCCAGCAAGGTGCGCATACCGCAAACAGTCGGACGTGTACCGAGATTCGCGACACCGAACACCGGCTCACGGTCAAGACCAAATACTTCTACCGCAAAGATTCCACGTAAAGGGATTACCTTGCGCTTCATATTTATATTTGCCGTTGGGAAGCCCCACTGGCGCCCCCGTTTATCACCGTGTGCGACTTTACCCGTCATATGGTAGTGACGCCCCAGCATGCGCTCGGCACGGTCAAAGTTGCCATCAGCCAGCGCCTGTCGGATGCCCGAACTACTCACACGTTCGCCATCGACACGGAAGCTTGGCATCGACACTACGGTAAAATTGTTGTCATTGCCTGCCTGTCGCAACAAATGGAAATCTCCTGTACGATCCCTGCCAAAGCGGAAATCATCACCGACAACCAGATAACGAATATCCAGCCCATCAATCAGTATCTGCTGGATGAATTCATCCGCTGCCATAGCGGCCAGCCGTTGATTGAATGGCAACACCAGTATCCGGTCTATGGAAAAGCGTTTCAGCGTGACATATTTCTCGCGGAAAGTAGACAACCTGGCAGGCGCCCTGTCACCGGCAAAATATTCCGCCGGTGTAGGCTCAAAAGTTATTAGCGTCGTCGGCAGATTCATCGCGGCGGCTTTTTCCGCTAACTGACCGATGACCGCCTGATGCCCGAGGTGTACGCCATCGAAATTGCCGATCGTTGCCACGCAGGGGGATACTGCAGGTTGCAGATTGTGCAGGCCGAAGATTAATTCCAATTCACCAGGCTCCAGAGTATAAAGTTAAAAATTAAGCTCACCCAATTCTTTCGTAGCGTCGTCCTCGATGCAACTCTGTTTCATACTATTGCTCTTCACTGAAGCAATCGCGCCGAGGACGACAGTATCTCATTAAACTACAAATTGTCCGTTAGCCTTTAATCCTTAGTCCTTGTTCTGCTCTTTAAAACAAAACCAACGGGTTCTTCGTTATAGCCACCGTCACAATATAAGCAAAAACAAGGATCGCTCCGATCCATGCCAGCAGGCTAACCGTTTTTGTTTTAGCGAAACGAAAAGCAATCAGGCCAAGCATAATATACAAAATAAGGGCAACAATTTTGGCCTGCAGCCAGGGTGCAGTGAGAAAAATCAGATCTGACTGATGCACTAGAACAATAGCGCTAATGATCAGTACTGTGTCATTGACGTGAGGAGAAATCTTCAGCCATTTTCTGTTCAGCAGATCAGAACCTGTCAGATGGAGTATTCCCCGAAAAATAAATCCGGAAATACTTAACAGCACAGTAGCCACATGGATGCTTAGAACTGGATTTGACATTGGTGCCTTCTAAATAATTTTATTTAGATGAAGATTACATCACCCGGAAAATATGAAATTTCAGATAACCTGACTCCGGCATGGCAAGTAAGACAGGATGATCTGCCGGCGGTCCGCCGCGAAACAGCATCTGGCACTGACGCCCTGTTCGTATAGCGGCCTGTTGGATGGAATCTAGAAAGTCTTCTTCAGAAATGTGGTGCGAACAACAAGCCGTCGAAAGAATACCGCCTTTCTTCAATACCTGCATCGCTGAACCATGCAGCTTTCTATATGCCTTGCGGGCAACCGGTATGGATTTACGGTTGGATGCGAAGGCCGGTGGATCAAGATTGACCACATCATACAAGTTTTCCGGCTTCAGACCCGGCAGCCATTTCATCACATCAACTTTGCTGAACTGTATTTTTTGACTGAGATTATTCAGGCCCGCATTGTTCTCTGCTCTGGCCAGTGCTGATTCTGAAATATCTACCGCCTCGACCTGTGCCGCACCGGCAACAAGTGCATTAAGCGCAAACCCGCCATCATTGCAGAAGGCATCAAGGACGCGGTCACCCTTATCGATAAACCGCCTGAAAGCTAAACGATTCTCTCGTTGATCGATGAAAAAGCCTGTTTTCTGACCATTGAAGACATCTACACGGTACTTGATATCATTTTCCTTAATATTCGCTGTTGCCTCTTTTTCATCCGACTGCCAGACTTCAGTGTACTGCTTCAGACCTTCCAGGATCCTTAGTGAAGAATCATTACGTAATACGATTTTGTTTGCTGACATCTTCTGTTTGAGTAAAGGCAACAGTAAATCAATGAGGCGTTCCATACCGGCTGAATTAATCTGCACACTCAAAACATCATCAAACTGGTCAACAATTAGTCCCGGCAAGCCGTCGCTTTCAGAATGGATCAGACGTCGGGCATTCGCCTGCGGGTAGACCTTGTTTCTTAATGAAATCGCCTGATCGATCAGCTGCGAAAAGAAGGCTTCAGCGGGTAGTTCTTCTTTTCCTGTCAGTGCGCGAAATGCAATCAGGGAGTTCGGATGATAAAAACCATAAGCAAGAAAAGCCCCGTCCTGTTGCCGCAGGCTGACGATATCTCCTGCTTGCGGACGTTCAGCCGGTTTTTCTAATTCGTTGCTGAAGACCCAGGGGTGCCCCTGCTTGAACCGTCTACCTGCTTTGCTTTTGAGGATAAGTGATTTCATAGGGGGTGTCTTTGAAAATGATGTCATGCATGGGGACAGGAAGCAGCGTCTGCAGGGATCAGGCCGTTTATTCAGGCAGCACAGCTAGAATATCCAGGCCGGATTTAACGGTATCACCAATACTTGCCTTCATTTCAGTTCCTTCAGGTAAATATAGATCAACTCTCGACCCGAAACGGATAAAGCCATAGCGCTGGCCAGGCTCTAAAGTATCACCTTCATCCACGTAACAGAGGATACGCCTGGCGACCAGACCGGCAATCTGGATACAGGTGATATCCAGGTTATTTTTGGTCTTTATCCATAAAGCATTCTGCTCATTTTCCTCGGCCGCCTTATCAAAAGCAGCATTGACGAAAGAGCCAGGACGGTACCAGCGTTTTTTAATGACTCCCTTAACAGGAGACTTGTTCGAATGCACATTAAACACATTCATGAACACACTGATTTTCGTCACTTCGCGATCAAGATACGGGTCTTTCATTTTACCGACAAATATAACTTTCCCATCGGCCGGGCAAACAACATCATTAGGCCCAGCGCTAAGTTTTCGAGTCGGATCACGAAAAAACTGAATACAAAAGAGTGCTATCAGCCACCACGGTGATGCCCAGAACCATCCCCAGACATAGGTGATCGCGATGGATATTGCCAGGCTGGCGACAATAAACGGCCAGCCCTCACGCGCAAAAAACGGGTATGTCTGTTTCACATCAGTTCTTTGTCTTATCAACAATCTTATTGGCAGAAATCCATGGCATCATATCGCGCAGTTTTGTGCCAACTTCTTCGATAGGATGCTTTTCACCTTTTTCACGCAGTGCATAAAAATTGCTGCAGCCGCTGGCATTTTCATCCATCCATTCTCTGGCAAACTGGCCGGACTGAATTTCACCCAGTATCTTTTTCATCTCGGCTTTCGTTTCATCAGTCACCACACGCGGGCCGCGTGTCAAATCTCCATACTCGGCGGTATTAGAAATTGAATAACGCATGTTGGCGATACCGCCTTCATACATAAGATCGACAATCAGCTTAAGTTCGTGCAGGCATTCAAAATAAGCCATTTCCGGTGCATAGCCGGCTTCAGTTAGTGTTTCAAAACCTGCACGCACCAGTTCAGTTGCACCGCCGCAGAGTACGGCCTGTTCGCCGAATAAATCTGTTTCAGTCTCTTCACGGAAGTTGGTTTCAATGATACCTGCACGTCCACCGCCATTGGCTGAAGCATAGGCCAGCGCCAGGCTCTTGGCATTTCCGGTCGCATCCTGGGCTATCGCTATCAGCGTCGGTACTCCGCCGCCCTGTGTATAGGTAGAACGAACCAGATGACCGGGACCCTTAGGCGCGACCATGAATATGTCCATATCATCAGCAGGCTTGATGTAGCCAAAATGAATGTTAAAGCCATGTGCAAAAGCAAGTGCTGCGCCAGCTTTAAGATTTGGCTCAATTTCATTGCTGTAAAGTTCAGCCTGTTTCTCATCCGGAGCAAGAATCATGATGATATCAGACATGGCAACAGCATCTGCGATGCTGGCCACTTCCAGTCCAGCTGACTTTGCCTTGGCGCGCGAGGCAGAACCTTCGCGAAGTCCTACGACGACGGAAAGTCCGCTGTCGTTTAGGTTGTTAGCATGGGCATGGCCCTGTGAACCATATCCAATAATGGCAATCTTCTTTCCTTTAATAACGGAAAGGTCAGCGTCTTTGTCGTAATAAACCTTCATGATAATCCTCGTAAACTAAACTGGCCGGAAGACCGGCGTAAATAAATATATGATGAAAAATTGTAAGATTTTGTTGTAGTGGGCGATTAAAGACGTAAGCCTTTCTCACCCCGGGCG
>JAYEGM010000141.1:0-34547 GCA_034659075.1 Pseudomonadota bacterium | reverse complement strand
AGTTATTATAGAAAATATCGGCAAAACTCGGTGCAATCACCACCCTGAAACCGTAGTCCTCCAGCGCCCAGGGAGCATGCTCACGTGATGAGCCACAACCAAAATTCTCCCGTGCCAATAATATCCGGGCACCCTGATAACGAGCCTGATTTAAGACAAAATCCTCGTTCAATGGCCGCCCGCTATTATCCTGGCCGGGCTCACCAATATCCAGGTAGCGCCATTCATCAAACAGATTCGGGCCAAAACCGCTGCGCTTGATTGATTTCAGGAATTGCTTGGGGATAATTGCATCGGTATCGACGTTCGGACGATCCATCGGTACTACAATGGCATCTAACAGTGTAAATTTTTCCATATCAGTTCTCCAGTCTGGCCGGGTCGATAAAATGTCCGGCTATTGCTGCTGCAGCGGCCATTGCCGGCGATACAAGATGCGTCCTGCCGCCGCGGCCCTGTCGTCCCTCAAAATTCCTGTTTGAGGTAGAAGCGCATCGCTCCCCCTCTTCAAGCCGGTCTGCATTCATCGCCAGGCACATTGAACAACCGGGGTCCCGCCATTCAAAACCGGCTTCTGTAAATACCCTGTCCAGCCCCTCCTGTTCGGCCTGCGCCTTGACCAGACCGGAACCCGGCACCACCATCGCCAACTTAATGGTGCTGGCAACATTGCGGTCGCGGACGACATCTGCAGCAGCACGAACATCCTCAATACGGGAATTGGTACAGGAGCCAATAAATATTTTATCCAGTGAAATTTGAGAAATTTCCAGGCCTGGCTCCAGACCCATATACTCAAGCGCCTTGATCATGCCCTCACGTTTCACCGGATCAGCCTCCAGCTGAGGGTTCGGCACACAGTCATCGATCGACACAACCATTTCAGGTGACGTTCCCCAGCTCACCTGCGGCCTGATGTCGCCTGCATTGAGCAAGACCTCCTTATCAAAGACTGCATCCTCATCTGAATGCAGCCCCTGCCAGTAGGCCTCCGCCTGCTCCCTGTATTCTTCCGCAGGTGAACAGGGACGCCCGCGGACATAATCGATAGTCTTCTCATCAACTGCGACCAGGCCAGCCCGGGCGCCAGCTTCAATCGTCATATTGCACAGGGTCATACGGCCTTCCATGCTCAATGCCCGAATAGCCGGACCGGCAAATTCGATGGTGTACCCTGTGCCGCCTGCCGTCCCTATCTTCGCAATAATGGCCAGCACGACATCCTTCGCCGTGATACCAGCGGGCAACACGCCCTCTACCGACACGCGCATATTTTTTGCCTTTTTCTGAAGCAGGCATTGCGTCGCCAGCACATGCTCAACCTCCGAAGTCCCGATTCCCATAGCTAAAGCGGCAAAGGCCCCGTGTGTTGATGTGTGTGAATCTCCACAGACGACTGTCATACCCGGCAAAGTGGCCCCCTGCTCTGGCCCAATCACATGAACGATGCCCTGACGCGGGTCATTCATACCGAATTCAGTAATTCCAAAATCTACGCAATTTTGATCAAGTGTCTCCACCTGCAAGCGTGACACAGGATCTACAATTCCTTTCTGACGCTCGGTGGTCGGCACATTGTGATCCGGTGTCGCCAGATTTGCAGAAGGCCGCCAGAGACCGCGCCCGGCTATACGTAAACCTTCAAATGCCTGCGGTGAGGTCACCTCGTGAACAAGATGACGATCAATATAAATTAATGCCGTGCCATCTTCTTCGCGTACGACGTGACACTCCCACAACTTGTCATACAAAGTTTTGCCAGCCATCACTATCTCTCCTGATTTTCCTTCCTTTTAACTTGTAGGAAATTATGTCACAGGTTATAAATTACATAAATTCATCATATTTATGATATTGATTCCTAACTGGAATGATACAGGAGTCACGTTCATCGATAAACCATTGAGGAATCAGCATGGATGAATCACAACTCAAGGCCTTTGTAGCCATCAATAAGCAGGGCTCCTTTACCGCAGCAGCAAACAGCCTGCATCTAACGCAACCCGCTATCAGCAAACGTATTTCCGCACTGGAATTACAACTTGGCAGCCCATTATTCGATCGTGTAGGAAGGAACACCCGACTGACGGATACAGGGTATAAATTGCTGCCATTAGCAGAGAACATGCTTATTTCTTTCAGTAATTTGCGTAAAACAGCCGACAATATGAAGCAAGAGATAACAGGCAGTCTAAGTCTGGGCACCTCACACCATATAGGACTGCACCGCTTACCACCGGTATTACGCCAGTACACGAAGCTATACCCGGATGTCGAACTGGCCCTGCATTTTGTTGACTCAGAAGATGGCGTTAAGGGGGTTGAAAGCGGTGAACTGGAAATGGCCATCATCACATTACCCGCCAACATACCTGAATCACTCTCTGCAAGCCGTGTCTGGGATGACCCGCTGGCCCTTGTAGTCGGGAAAATGCACAAACTTGCAGGGCAAGATTCCATCGCGGTAGAAGAGCTTGCAAATTACGAGGCGATACTGCCCGGCATAAACACCTACACCCGGGCATTACTGGAGGAAAAACTCGCGTTATCGGGTCACAAACTGCGAGTTGGCCTGTCGACCAACTTCCTCGAAACCAACAAAATGATGGCCAGCATCGGCCTTGGGTGGACCATTCTCCCGGAAACTATGCTTGACGAAACAGTGGTCAAAATAGGCATTAAAAATATTTATCTTCGTCGAAAACTTGGATATGTGACGCATAATGACATGACTTTGTCTAATGCTACTAAGGCCATGATAGATCTGTTGGATAGCATTTAAGGTTTTTGCCTGTGCTGGCGCCAATTTGAAAAGTGGCCTTACCTGGCACTATTACCTTTTATTTGTTTACTCGAAAATTAGCCGTGTTTTTCGCGCTTCATGGGCGAAGCCATCAACTAATCACTCAAAAACACATCCGGCCAGTTGTCATTGCCGGTATGGAAAGTCAAACGAGTCACCGTCTCTGCAGCAGTACCAACCTGCCAGAGGAAAATTTCATAGTCCGCGCTATCATGCTCATGCCCTTCTTTACTAGCTCCAAAGACAAGATACTCCTCATTATTTGACAGCTTCGGAAAATACTCATGGCTGTACTCACCCGGCATATCCAGCCATTTTGACGTTTTCCTGGTCTCAGGATCATAGATATAAAAGGCATTTTTCATTTTACCCCCATAATCTACAAAATACAGGAAGCTGCCATCTTTGCTCCAGGTTAACTGACAACCATCAGAAATCTCTTTCAGCTTGCCATTCATATCCACGATTGCCGTCATATGCTGAGTATAGCGAAGGGTCACGGCCATTTTATTCTGATCCACATGATAGCCTGGTGTCTGCAACCCCGCCTTATTATTTACGCCACCAGTACCACTACTAAACAGGATTCGCTCTTTCCCTGACTTGACATCAATTTCAACCATACTGAATACATTACGTTGAAAATAGACTTTTTGGCCGCCAATAGACCATGTAGGTGTATTGCCATTTTTTGCCAGCAGCTTCTCTATACCTGTTTCAAGATCAAGCAAGATAACGTCCCACAGTTCCTGATTACGTTGTGAAACCCAGGGCTTCTGTGAGCGGGCAAAGACGACAAAACGACCATCGGGTGATATGCGGGGGAAATATTCCGTGTTCGGGTGTATCGTTAGCCGGGTGATTTTTCGATCAGGGAGTGTCATTTTCAGAATATCATGATTGCCAAAGCGATTTGAACTCCATAGGACAAAACCTCTTGGCAAATCAGCAGCATAGGCCACCTGCTCGGTGAGCACTGAAATGCCTGCCGGTGGCGGCGTTGCACGCCCCTGTTTAAGTTGCCAGCGCAGGTACCCAACTGTCGCTACGGCTATAATCAGCAGCACTGACACAGATGCTATAAATTTCCACTTTTTACTCATTTGTTACCTCTGCCTCTTTTTTATTTGTTGTCAGGAAGAACCCTAACAAACCTATGCCACCGAGCGTGTAATCAACAACCTGGCTTAACAGATGAATGACAAACATCAGCAGTAGAATTTCTGCTGCAGCAAAACCTAGCACTGAAAAAGCCAGCATGCCGCCTCCTTCATAACTGCCAAAACTCATAAAGGTAGGCAACGGTAGACTGGCGGCAGCTTCTGCCGAAACAAATGCGGGTATGACCTTCCACAGCGGTAAAGCAGCAAACTCAGGAAAATTAACCGTCGTCACCGCCAGGTAAAGACTGTACAGGCCACCATACTTAATTACACGTAAGGCGAGTGACTGAGAAAGCGTAAGTGATAACAGCTCTCTCATCTGTACGCGCCGTATAGAAGCCCCTACATCAATGATGAACTGGCCAAAGCGCTTCAATATCCGCAACCCGGTAGCATTCATCATACGTGAAAACCACTTGCTAAGCGGCACCGCAGCAAAAACCATAAAACCAGCAGCAACAACAATAAGAGACGTTGCCACCAGGGCATTATAGACGGTAATGCCTGATTCAGATGAGGCTATCAAACTTAGCAGGACGAGAAAGATCAGAAGAATAGCCAATGCAAGAATATCGAGCACTACACTGATGAACAAAGTTGAGAGACAGGCCGCAACAGGTACACTGTAGGCACTGTTCAACATGATGACATAGCTCGCCTCGCCCATTCGTGCAGGCACCATATCAACAAACATATTCCGGCTTAATGTAACTAGAAACATAAAACCAATGCCGGGTACACGCACCAGCCCATCGGCCTTCAATAATGTTCTGTAACGTAGCGCCCTGATCCAGGTACCGAGTATCGATATGATGATGTAAAGAATTACCAGCCCCCAGGTAATATTACGGAACGTCTCTGTAAATGAAGCGGAATCTTTCATCGTGCCCGCTGATGAGACCAGTAACCAGAGTGAAAACAGGATCAGAAAAGAGAATGTAATGGATAGCAATAGCCTCCATTTCAGTGAGTATCTTTTACCGGATGAAGCACTTGGTGAATTTGGCGTCATCGTGTTTTAAAACCGCAAATCAGCACTTGAAAAAATCATCAGTAGGATTAGACTTAAAATGAGGCATGAGTGATGTAGAGCCCAAACTACAGGCGGAACAGTGACATTCAGAGAATATATTCATTTACTGGCAGAATCAATCGGGCTGCATCAGATCCCTGTTCTCAGCCATGCTTCAGAAATACGATATTTTCTCGCAGAAGATGCAGTGCATCATCAGTTAGTGACTGCCCTTATACGTGAAGTATATAAACGAAACCACTGCGGACATCTTGATGCAAAAATTGATCATGCAATGACTCTCAAGCTGCTGGCTGCTAGCCGTTCTAATTTGATGGCCGAAAATGACACTGATATTTGCAGGGTTCGCCTGATAAATCAGATCTACGACATATCGGTCGGCTTGCTGAGTGAGAAGAAAAACCACCGAACCAGCACATATCAGAATAAATACTTGCCTGAAGTGGCAAAAAGATGAACCAGCGGCACCTTAGTTTAATAGTACCGGTTTTTCTTCAGCAAGCGGGACGGCATTATTCTCGATCAAACTAAAATCAATGCCCCAGTCAGATTCCTGCAGCGCATCAGCGAACAGCTTGCTAATTGAATGCAGCAACTGCTGCTGTAGTGCAAGATCAATGCCCTTGCCTTCCTCAGGATACAGACATAGCAACGGATTCCCGTCAGCCGTTTTCCTGACTGTTAGTTTGCTTAGCAGCACCGGTTCGTCACCCAGCGGCAGATTATCGGGCTGAGCCTGAAAGGTCCGGGCAAAATCGGCTTGTGCAAGGGCTTCCTGATGCTGAAATGATATAACCGCCTTTTGTACTTCCTCCTCCTGGTACTCCTGGATCTCTTCAGAAGAGCTAAGCAGATTCATCAGGGAAGCGGAAAGTATTTTTGCAAAACGCCGGGTAATCCAGAAACGGAATTCTGACGAATCTTCGGTATTCAGACGCAATACAATACGGTCCTCGACTGGCGTGTAACGTATTTGTATTTGATTGATGCGCGACATGGTGATTTCCTCATTGAATTATGCCGTTACTGATGCCTCTTCGCTAGTAAAAGTTCAGGTTTGCGATTAAACGAAAAACATTCTTCTCACTTTTCACCTGCATCTTGAAACTTGAATCACAACCCCTTAAACTCGCCAGTTCAGGATTTCTGCTGAATTTCATACGCAGAATGAAATGGGAAGCCGGTTCAATTCCGGCGCTGCCCCCGCAACGGTAAGTGAGGGAAGCCTTCTAAACAGCCACTGTGCTTTACATGCACGGGAAGGCAGAAGACTTCAATGCTCACAAGCCCGGAGACCGACCTGAGCATCAGCCTGTAAGTCAATGACTGCCTTACGGGAACACTCACTTCTTCAAGTGTACGGCGGGTACACTAAGGATATAAAATGCAAAATATTCCTCGTATTGCAGCGATTGCGGCGTCTATCTCTACCCTGTCTGCTGTTTCAGCCAACACATCTTTTGCCGACCAGAGCTCATCAGACCCTGATAACATGGTCATTGTTACCGCGACACGTACGGCGACTAATGTTGACCAGGTACTGGCAACAAGCATGCTCATCACCCGTAAGGAAATTGACGAAAGCCAGGCTTTATCCGTCGCTGACGTCTTACGTACTAAAACAGGCATCGATATTGCCAGCAATGGCGGACCTGGACAGACCACCTCCATCTTTATTCGCGGCGCGGAAAGTGACCATACACTGATCATGATCGACGGGGTTAAGATGAATCCCGGCACTATCGGTGTCGCAGCCATCCAGAATATACCGCTGAACATGGTAGACCGGATTGAGGTCATCATGGGACCACGCTCTACATTGTATGGCTCTGATGCACTGGGCGGTGTCATCCAGATATTTACCCGTCGGGGCAAAACAGCTGAAGCAGGCTGGCGATTTGGCAGCTTCAACAGCCAGGAGCTTTCTGCCAGCTACCACCGCAATGATGGCAAGCGGCGTATGGGTATCGACGTATCCAGTGCCCGTACCGATGGTTTCCCTGCACGAACAGATGCCACTGATGACAGTCCATATAAAAATGACAGCCTCAATCTAAAACTGGGCAGCACCTTTGGCAACACCGATCTGGACTTTCAGTACATAGGCAGTCGCGGGCGAACAGATTATTATGATTTTTTTCTGACCCCGGTCGCACAGGATTATACAAACTCAGCATCTTCTCTGGTTGCCAGAATCAACGCGACAGAAAACTGGATCAGCAAGATAAAACTCAGTTATTTCAAGGATGATATCCGTCAGAAACAGACATCCGATTTCCTGAAAACTACGCGCTACGAAATAGACTGGCAGAACGATATCGCTATCGGAGAGGCTAATCTTGTGACAGCTGGCATACAGTCATATAAGGAAAATGCCAGGTCTCTGTCCTTTGGCAGCGGTTTTGATGAAGATGTCGACACCGTCGACCTGTATGTACAGGATCAGTTCGAATCAGGCGCCAATCTGCTTACCGCAGGCCTGCGCTATACCGATCACAGCTCATTCGATGGTAAAACAACAGGTGAGCTAAGTTATGGCTATCAGGCCAGTCAGGCAACAAAACTGATCGCATCCCTTGCCACCGGTTTCCGCGCACCGGGCAGCACAGATCGTTTCGGTTTCGGTGGCAACCCCGATCTGAAACCTGAAACTTCAAAAAGCATTGAATTAAGTGCTCGTTTCAATCCATCATCTGTCCATCGAGGACGAATCAGCCTGTACCAGAATGAAATTGACAACCTGATCAACTTTGTTGACCCGGATGGCTTTAATGGAGCAATACCAGGACGTAATGAAAACATCGACGAAACACGTACACGCGGTATCGAGCTTGCCTATTCGTTCAATAAAGGTCCGTACGTGATCGATGCCGGGATCACTTACCAGGATCCAAAAGACTTATCGACTGACAAACAGCTGGCACGGCGGGCAAAAGAAAAATACAACCTGACCGGCCGTTACGCTGGCAGTGATTACTCAGCCAGTGCAGAATTAAGCTATACCGGTGAACGGCCTGATTCTGCTTTCAGCGACATCATACTTGATTCCTATACCCTGCTTAACCTGTCAGCAACAAAATCATTTTCCAAACTGATTAATGTTGGCATCCGACTGGAAAATATCACAGATGAAGATTACCAGCTGGCAGACGGCTTCAATACAGCAGGCCGTTCGGTATTCCTTGATTTACGTTATGTAAACCGGCGTTAGATGCAATACGATCCCCCCATAAAGAGCGGCAGCAACAAGTTCTTATTGGGGTGGTTTGTTCTTGCCTCATTGCTTGCCCATTGGCTTTTCATTACCTTTGCTGACAATAAAGCTTCATCACCCGTGTATGTAAACTTGTCCACACCACTGATGGTCACCATCATTTCTTCACGCTCCTTAGCAAAGCCCTTCCGTCAAACAAGCCCTCAGAAAGAAGAGCCAGCTGCAAAGACTCGTCCCCTGCCCCTTTTCCTGGCCGCTAAGATGAACTCTGCTGCAAAAAATGAAGCATCTGTTCAGCCGAAAAAAACTGCTGCACTGCCCGACAAAAGTGATGTAGATAAACCTGCAGCCGGAGTTCAGGCAGAAACCATCAAAGAGACAGCAGCAGCTGAAACAAAATCTATCAGTGTAAAAAATGTCCCGTTGAATCATCTGCGCCAACAGCTTAAACAGGCCATCAAGGCACGCTTCACCTACCCACGCATGGCAAGACGTATGGGCTGGGAAGGACTTGTTGGCATATCATTGCATATAGAGGATGACGGCTCATTGAATCAGGTACACATCGCCCGCTCATCCGGACACAAAATACTGGATGAAAATGCAAGAAAAACGATTCGGAGTATTGGTCGGATACAGATTGCATCTAATCTTTCTATTCAGGCCAGCGATACTGAGATTGAAGTGCTGTATAAGTTAACCGATTAGTTTTCGGTTTTCCAGAACACTGAAAACTGAACACCGAAAACTTTCCAAGAGTCTGCTACGATGCAGAGCATTAATTAGAACTCATAGTAAAATAGAAATCTCATGGGCTTCAGACTCTCAAAAATCTACACACGTACCGGCGATGACGGTACCACCGGCCTTAGTGACGGCTCTCGAATAGAGAAAGACTCTCTTCGCATTACCGCCATTGGCAGCATTGATGAATTGAACAGTCTGCTCGGCGTAATTTGCAGTGAAGAAATTGACCAGCAAAGCCTGCAGCTAATGACAGAAATTCAGCATCGCCTGTTCGATATGGGAGGTGAATTGAGCATGCCTGGGCAAAGGCTTTTGACCGCAGAATCCGTAGCCTGGCTTGAGCAACAGCTGGATCGGATGAACACTGAACTCGACCCTCTGGAAGACTTCATTCTGCCCGGTGGCTGTAAATCAGCCGCTGTTTGTCATGTAGCCCGCAGCGTCTGTCGGCGGGCGGAACGCGATATTGTCAGCCTGGCACGAAAAGAAGATATTTCCAGCGTAATTACAGCTTTTCTTAACAGGCTGTCGGACCTGCTTTTTGTCTTTTCCCGTTTCCAGAACAAGGCTCACAGTGATACTGATATCCTCTGGCGACATAGTAAGAAAAACAATATTGAACCCTGAATCCTGGAACTTGAAAATTGGAACCTCATTTTAATCCATACACAGCGCTGCAAACTTCATCGACAGCATCAAGTAGACGCGGCGTCTGACGGAATGCGGCATCTTCATCAAAACTGACAATTGCTGCCACATCACCCTCTTTGATCTGATAAAAGGCTTTTCTGGAAGCCAGCTCAGCGGCATTCTCTGCAACGCTCTTTCTCACCAGGACAAAATCAATATCCCTGCTGATTATCGATTCCAGATCAACAATGATTGCTGCTTTATTTTCATCAGCAAATATATTTTTCAGATTACAAAGGTTTAATCCTGCACCGAACGAATGACGATTGCTAAGAGCCATCAACGGCTGCGATGATATTTCAATAAAAAACCGGTGTGCCGGCAGATTTCTATATTTCTCAAAGATCTGTTTTTGCTGTTTGTTGAATATAGCGACAAGCTTCGACGACTGTTGCTGCTGATTAAGCAATTGACCCAGAGTACTAATTGACTCAGGAATATCCTCCAGTGACTCGCTTCTTATACTGACAACTCGTATACCCTGCTCCTTTAAAGCTTGAATATCTGTCTCTCGAGTACCTCCTTGCCATGCAAGGACAAGGTCAGGCTTGATGGTCAGTATTCGCTCCATATCCAGACCGTTAGCCCCACCAATCCGGGGTATTTTTTTCACCTGAAAAGGGAAGTCGCTGTGCTCGGCCACGCCCCGTAATTGATCACCTGCACCGAGAAGATAGACGAGTTCTGCAAGATGCGGTGACAGGGTAACAATACATTGTGGTGAAGACTCCGCAGACTGCGCAGGATAGATGAAGAAGATCACAGGAAACAACAATATCTTATATATCTTCATGTACAGCACTACCGTTGGTTTATCAAACTATCACGAAGTTACAAACCCTTTAGACAGGCAGCGATAACACCAGGCAGAGCTTCGACCTGCCGTTTTTCCCGCTACAGGTCAGACGCATGGACCGGCAAACTATAGATACAGGGGAAAATAATAAAATGCTGAATTACACGCATAATTGCCACATCCACAGGCCAGGGAACAAGTTTAAACGTGTCACTGTGCAGAAAATAGGCTACTGGTCTTTTCCCATCAAAAACTTTATACGACTGACATAATGCCGCGTTTGTGAAGGTACTTTATTTTTAATATCTTCCCAGCCTTCTGCTTCTCCTGTTTGTTTTTTTATCTTTTTGAGAACACTGGAAATTCTTCCATGTCCGGCATTGTAGCTGGCAAAAGTCATGTACAGATCATTTTCAGGTGTCGAATTTATTAATTTCTTTTTCCAGCGCTTATAGAGAATGCGGTCATAAAAGATTCCAGACGCAATGTTCCAGCGGGGGTCAGACAATGTACCAGTGGATAAATAGGGACTCTTTTTATGAATATCTGCAAAGGTACCTGGCATTATTTGCATAACACCAATCGCACCCACGCTGCTGCGGGCACTGCCTTTCAGGCCTGATTCTGCAATTCCCTGGGATTTGAACCAGCGCCAGTCTACGTTAGGACCAAAATAACGTTTGGTATATTTGCGAAAATGCTGGTCGTACTTTGTCGTCCAGGCCTTTGATGTCAGATCGTGACGCGGTTTACTGGTCGCTGCAAAAACAATACCGGGTAATAGTACAATGATAATTAAGGCGGTCATTTTGCTGCCGCCAGACATCAGTTAAGTCCAAGTCCGATTACCAGTCCCAGCGCAATACCAATACCGATGAACATGCCCATAACCATCAGTCCGACAGCGACATTACCGTTTTTTAGTTCAGTGCCAATACTGAAGTTAACCGTGTGATTAAATATTTTACAACCCAGCCACATGAATCCAAGCGTGATGAAGCCACCGATGATGGCGTACAGGAAATTTAGTACGAGTGGATCCATGAATGCAGCCCCCTGATATATGGATATCTTCTAACATTACACTAAGTTATATCAAAAAGCATAGTACTAGATCAGGAAACCTTCAACTATTCAAAGGTCCAAGCTTCAAGTTCCAGGTATTTAACCGTAAAACCTAACACATAACGCGTAAAATATATTTTTATCATGCCAATTGATCATCCGCAACATGATATTGCGGGTCTTCAATCATGTTGACTTCCACCAGGTCACCCGCCTTCTTCAACAACTTAATACACTCAGGACTGAGATGGCGTAAATGAAGTCTCTTCTTAACATTAAGATAACGTTCTGCAAGTGTATCGATTGCCTCAATTGCCGAATGATCGTAGACACGTGAATTCTGGAATTCTACAACTACATCATCCGGGTCATTCTTTGGGTCAAACAGGTCCTGAAAATTCTTGACCGAGGCGAAAAACAATGGCCCTTCCAGTTCATAGACCTTGCCTTCCATCTCATTGATGTAGCTTTTTACATTTATATGTTTAGCATGCTGCCAGGCAAATATCAGTGCCGAAACAATCACGCCAACCACTACAGCAATGGCCAGGTCAGTCGCAACAGTCACCCCGGAAACCAGTACCAGGATGAAAGCATCAGTACGCGGAATCTTCCCCATGATGCGGAAGCTGGACCATTCAAAGGTGCCAATTACAACCATGAACATCACCCCGGTCAGTGCAGCCAGAGGGATCATCTCAATCAGGCCCGATGCGAACAGAATGAATACCAGTAAGAATAGTGCAGCTGAAATACCGGATAGACGTCCCCGGCCACCGGAATTCACATTAATCATACTCTGCCCTATCATGGCACAGCCGCCCATACCGCCGAACATGCCAGTTACGGTATTGGCAACACCCTGGCCGACACATTCCTTGTTGCCACGACCGCGTGTATCGGTAATTTCGTCAATCAGACTCAATGTCAGAAGTGATTCAATCAAACCAATCGCTGCCAGAATGATTGCATATGGCAGGATTATCCACAGTGTTTGTAGATTAAAGGGAACCATAGGAATATGAAATTCAGGCAAGCCGCCTGCGATGGATGCCAGGTCACCAACAGTACGGCTATCCATACCCAGCAGAATAACAGCAAGGCTGACTACAATAATCGCAGCCAGGGCAGAGGGAATCGCCTTAGTCAATTTCGGTAGAAAACGTATGATGGCCATGGTTAGGAAAACCAGTCCCAACATGATCCAGAGCTGCTCACCCTGCAGCCATTGCACATCACCATTACTATCTTTTATCTGAAAAGTACTGAGCTGTGCCAGAAAAATAACAATCGCCAGACCATTGACGAAACCCAGCATTACCGGGTGCGGCACCATGCGGATAAATTTACCCAGACGCAATACACCGATAAGGATCTGGATCAGTCCCATCAGTACGACAGTGGCGAAAAGATATTCAACACCGTGCAGAGCCACCAGGCTTACCATGACTACTGCCAGTGCCCCTGTGGCACCCGATATCATTCCAGGACGACCACCAATAACAGCAGTGATCAACCCCACCATAAAGGCAGCATACAGACCCACCAGTGGTTCTACACCAGCAACAAAAGCAAACGCGACAGCCTCAGGAACCAGAGCCAGGGCAACCGTCAACCCGGACAGGATGTCATTTTTCGGGCAGCCGCGCTCGGTGCATTCGAAGTTGAACAGCATGATTTACCTCTAACATTTCAGGTGGAAACGGGAAAACCAGCCATATTAACATATTAGAGAGTTCTTAATTTCCAAAAACAGCCAAAAATATTATTTTTTTATAGCTACCCATCTGTAAAGAATTAGACTTGAAACTTGAAACTTAAAACTTCTTCACTTAGGAATATTCCAGCGCACACCCACAGTGTATGTATTGCTGATTCCTCCTTCATTGTCATCTGAATGGGTACTGCTATCGAAGCGGATATTGGCATAGAACATACGATTGAACTGTCTGACACTGTAGCGCAGCCCGAGCACACCATACTTTATCTGAAAGTCTCCCGCCTGAAGCTGGTTATCATTTGGTTTCAGGTAATTCCAGCCACCAGTCACCCACCAGCGTTTATGTAGATTGTATTGTCCGTAGGTTTCCCAGCCCTTTCCATCAAAATAAACCCCATCATCCGTTGTCATGTGGTTCCACATCCAGGAAACGTTTGTAGCCAGGTACCATTTTTCACTAAACCATTTAGCTCCAAGCAATAGCGACTTATCATCACCATCTATACCCACTGATTTCAATTCTGGCAGATCTTCCTTACTGACCTGTGCATGATTATAAGCAACACCCAGATTGAAATTATCACGTGTTTCCAGCAAGGCACTGAGACCAAAAGCATAACCATAGTTGAAGCCACTCACATCACTGCTCGCATCATCAAGACGGGAAAATGGAATTTCCTGACCATGCTGCAGCTGAACATTGAGAGTGAATGGCTTCATTTTTTTGATATGCATTTTCGCAGGTTTAATGAAGATACGCGTCTGCAATACCTCATCCGCACGGCCTGTACCAGACGGACCACCATCTGTGCCGGCATTGAAGGTTCCACTTGCTGAACCGCCGGTACCAGCAAATCGATCGGTAAAGCCCGCAACCGAATAATAGGTTGACCAGGCCTTGCCTAGAACTAAAAAAAGATGCGGTGTTTCGAGGTTGGCATAGAGCAGGCGTAAAAATACATCACCTTCACCTTCTGATGAGCTGGCACCCGGGTTAAAAACACCATCCAGACTGCTAAGGAGGTTAAAACCCGCTTCAGCACGCCCACTCAACCAGTAACCCGGTCTAAACTGCCAGTCCGCATTGGCACCAAGCCGGGAGCCGCCATCATCCAGTGTTCCTTCACTGCCCGTACTACGGTAACGCACACGTAGACTGGTATAGGCACCAAACTCGTTTGGTTTGCTAGCATGTTCTAACGGTGTATCTACCTTGGTTGTCTGGCGCTGCTCCAGGGGGTCTTCACTGGCCTCTTTTTCGCGTTCACGTGCCTGCTCTTCTTCAGACTCCTTGATGACGGCTGCTTCCGGGTCAGCCTGCACATCTGTCTGAGCAAAAACTTCTCCATTTCCATAGCTTGCTGCCAGTAACAGTATGATGAATGCTATTTTTTTCATATATCCTGCAGCAGCTTTATTGTTGCTTTCGCCGTAGATTTATTAATTTCAAACTGCATTTCACAGTATTCAGTCTGTTCATTCAATGGTGTGGGGTCATCAGCACAGCAGCTACCGGCATTGACACCCGCATAAAAAATGCCTGCCTTCACATGTATGTTGTTAACTGTATCGTTAGCATTCAAAATCACCACAGTGAAATCGCTTTCAGACACATAGCTGCTCTGCGTTAGCCCCTGCTGTAATGATAGTTGCGCAGCATCCAGGCCCCCTACCTCAGCCTTAAATGATTTTTCAAACCCGGGCGAGCCCCATGTTTTCACGGACTCAGAAAGTATAATCACAGGCTTTCACTATCTTTAGACGCCACCTGAAAGCCCTGCGTTGACAGGGCCGAACGGTAGGACTGCCAGTCAAAACCGGGACCCGGGTCCGTTTTTCTGCCCGGGGCAATATCGGCATGGCCGTATAAGTGATCAGCTGAAAGTGTTGGAATGGTAGATATCAGCGTACTGGTCAGTTCAACCAGAGTCTGGTACTGGGCAGCCTCAAAAGCATCATCGTCACAGCCCTCAAGCTCAACGCCAATGGAAAAATCATTTACAGCTTCGCGTCCCATGCAACAGGAAGCCCCGGCATGCCAGGCACGTTTATCTATGGGCACGAATTGCACCAGCTCACCACTGCGATTGATAAAAAAATGCGATGAGACTTTCAGCTCTGCGATCTCCGCGAAATAGGAATGTTCATCTCTCTCAAGCTGATTACAGAAAAACTGCTCCACGAAATTTCCGCCGTACTGACCCGGCGGCAGGCTAATAGCGTGAATGATCAGGGCCTCGATATTTACCCCGGGTGGACGCTCATCATAGTTAGGCGATGGTACCTGCCTGGCCATCGACAGGCCACCCTTTTCAGTGGCAATTCCGGTACTTGAATGCTTGTTTTTCGAACTTTCCATAGATGTGGCCATTCATCAGCTAATTGAGCATTCAAATGATATGTGAAATCGCCTACAATGCGAAGCCGTTATCTACATATGCCCCGGTAGCTCAGCTGGATAGAGCAGCCGCCTCCTAAGCGGCAGGTCGGACGTTCGAATCGTCTCCGGGGCACCATCTTTTCAATGACTTACGCGTATTCAGCACCTACCCCGTTTCCTCACTGTGACTAAAATGTGACTTAAATGACCCTGAATGTGCTGAGCTTGACTCCAATTGCGCTACAGGAGCACGTACATTTTCCGGTGCCAGATGCGCATGAGAGCGTTTCGAAATATATTTGTAGTCAGCGTAATCGTTCCAGGTACTTCTTCCTGCACGATCCAACACGTCATCGAGAAAGACTATCCGGAATATCCTGTCAACAATTCTGGAACTGCTAATTTACCAAAGCCGACAAGGCTTCAGAGTACATTCTTACACCAAAAACCCAGCAACACCGCTATGAATTTCGGGCAGTATCTACAGGTTCCGCCAATCTATGGATCGTCGAATTCGGCAAGATGCAGGATGACACATTGATGCCTACAGATGTCCAGAAAGCCTTCGCTGCTCTACAAAAAACATCGGACATTTCCGGCAACTCGAACAGCTTACTGATATTTAATCTACAGAGTTATCTTTTCGAAGATTATAGTTCTCACCTATCCCTAAAAATATCTCTATCCCGTTCAGGGCAAAAGATCTTCTCAAAAACCTATACGCAGGACGGAAAGACACAAGGCGGCAAGATAGTATAGGGGGGAGTCTTTGGGCAAAAGAACGCTGTCCAGCAGTCGAAAAAGCTCGCACTCGACCCTGAAGAGGCATTCAGGAATCGCTGATTTCACCATCTAGCTGATAGAGCAGTAATGGATTAGCTTCATTAGTAACACCTTTTCAACACTGTCAAATAATTTTACGTTTCTTGCGACGAAGGGTTGTAAGCCGTTGAAATTACATGATGGCATAATTCTTGTATTACCTTTTATGAGTAGCCGAACCAATTACGTATATTTAAGGACATTAAACTCAATCGGGGGACATGAATTATGATAAAAATGCTGATTAATTATTTTTGGGTGTTCGCGACGATAATGGCGTCGTTCATCATTGCTCCGAACTCAGCAGCGGCCTTGCTGCTTTAGAATTTGCACGAAGTAAGTTTACATGACTCACCCTTAACCCGCTCCTGCGGGTTTTTATTACCTGATTATCAAGTGTGGTGAATGGCAGGCTGTGGCTGAAACTTTACAGAACCAAAGATGCAGGATGAGCAATGAAACATGAAGAAAACCGAAAAGGGGTAAAACCGGTACCCGGTGACCCGCTGAAATATATGAACGAAGCACAAATACATACCTACCGTCTAATGCGGAAATTTGGCTGGCACATGAAATTCATAAGACGCCAGCCACTTCAAAGGGCAGTCTGCGTTATGACTGACCCAAAAATGACTGCATTGGCCGTTCTTGAAGACAACGGGTTTCTTAACAGGCAACCCGACATCCCGTTACGTAGTACTGAATACCAGGTCAAAGAATAATTTCCACCAGTAGATTATTGCATAGACAATAATTCGTAGAGCGGTAAATGTCCGCTGTTGCATTAACCAGTTGAACCCACAACCCATTTGCTGACGTTTATATACCGCCATGTGATAGGCTACAATAGCGCGTGTATAAACACGATAATTTTCAGTCTAATACCTGTTAGGCTTCAGAAAATATTTAAATGAATAAATGATACTAGACCCAACGCCCTCACTATTAGCTAATCTATATTGGATAACATTACTTGCAGTTATTGTATCGTCCGCTTCAGGCGTGCTTAAAGCTGGATTTAAACAGTTTGACCTATTCGGTGTAATAATTATTGCTATTGCTACCGGACTAGGAGGCGGATCACTCCGCGATATGCTTCTGGATCAAGAGGTATTTTGGATTCAGGATCAAATATTTTTCATTGCTTCACTTAGTAGCGCTATTTTCATTTTCATTACTGCCAGGATAATAGTAGTACCACCAAAGTTTTTCTTAGTCGCAGATGCTGCTGGGCTGGCAACATTCGGCATTGCAGGAACATTAGTTTCTTTAATGGTCGGCACTCCGCCATTACTCGCTAGTTTTATGGGTGTTATGACTGGAACTATGGGCGGCATTTTCCGCGATGTACTATGTAATGAACCACCAGTTGTATTTCATAGTCCACTATATGCAACTGTTTCCTGGGGAGGCTCTTTAATTTTTATCGGTTTATTACATTTTAATCTGGATATTACTCTAGCCGCTGTTTTTGCTGGGTTAAGCATATTCATCACACGGTTAATGGCTATTTACTACAATATTAATTTGCCGAAGTTTCGTTCTAAATTCTGATGCGGCAAACCAGTAAAATAAAAAATACTTATCAAGTATTGCGTTAATCAGTTGAACCCGCAGCTGACTCCTTACTTTCAGAGCAGGTTATCTGGCTTCAGGTACTGGACAGCCGCTGTCGACCCAAAGAATCCTTTGATGAACCTAAACAGAGGTTTAGGAAATTGTGTTTAATGTATGAAACCCAGCAATTCCGGATGTACGCATTCTGAATATATAACCTGCACTTTCTAAAAAGTGCGGTCATTTACTTGACAAAAGCCCCGGTTTTTACTCGCTTTCCTGCACCCGGGGAAACACATGGAAGCCAACGTTATTGCGAGTTAGCATCGCCCTTTTTTTGCCTGGCCGGGTGGACAGAACTGCGAGCCATTATGCTTTTCACTTCTATAGTACGTCTTTTTATTCGTACTCTTATAATTCGGGTTATCGTTTGTGGTAACCGCAGCTCCAACTGCTCCACCTAGAGCCCCACCGATAATTGCACCATCGCGACCACCAAATTCATTACCGATCGCTGCGCCAGCAGCACCACCGATACCACCTCCAATGGCTGCATCCAGGGTTGAACTGTCCGCACTCACATCAGCGGCCATCAGTGTAACCGCTAAAACCAGATAACGTATATTCATGGGAAATACTCCTATAATAAAGTTGACAGGTGCATACATCTCCAGCTTCTTTAAATACAAGCATCAGAGAGGGTGACGTTGCCCATCAATGAGCTATATTCAATGTAGTCGGTCAACTCTATAAATTCCACCTGATCTCAGTTATGTGGTTAAATATTTCGATGAATGGTTATTTCTGCTAGCCAGGCACGTAGGACCGGTCCTGCCTGTCAGTTGCAGTTCTATCGATACAAAAGCCTGGCAGAAAACCTTTATCCATTCTGAATTCAATAATAATTCAATAGGGATACCGTCCCCGGAATACTAAAACTTATTTAGCATAGCAGGGTCATATGAGTTCGTTGATAAACTCAAGCCTGCGGCCTTCATACGTGCATCAAGAAACTGTATCTTGATAACCAGGTCTTCCATTGTGATAGTGTTGTCATCCAGTTCATAAAGTTGTTTTGATCCACGATTCATAAAGTTCATAATAATCATGGCATCAGGATTCTCCTCCTCAACGGCTGCTTCAACTTTTTTTTGTTTTCGATATATCTTATTTAACTGCTGCTTTAAATCCCAAACATATACCACCTCATACATAAATGGATGCTGTCGCAATTTAGTTAAGGCATAAATAACAATAGCCGCGGCAAAAACTACACCCGCCAGATTGTAATAAAAATGCGGAGCTTCCGGCGTACTAAAAATGTAAATAAGCAAGGTCGAAGAGCTAAGCGCGAGAATCAACATGGCAACGACTATACCGGCAAATACGATCCTGAGATGCTTCCTGTACCTGGTTTTGTCGATTTCTCTAAGTTGCATGTTAAACACCCTGCGTGTATTTAAAAGATGATTTCATATAATTGGTGACAGACCAGAATGGTTTATTACTTTTGGAATTACTCAGGTTTTTATTTGTATTTTTAACCTTAGGAACCTTTGATTAATTCTGGACGAAGTAGATTTCGACCTAAATTTTCAGGTTTGAGGCGGAAATTGCACGTAATAGCTAGCTATTGCGAAGATTTTGACCGCAGGAAATGCCCGTGGTGCAACAAAGAAACTGGAGTGTTAGGCATAAGATACGAGTTAATGAATTGGTCAGAGGTTCCTTTATAGTTAGCCGGATTCTGTCTGATCCAGATATTGCTTCCACTTCGTTGCCTGATGTGTGCCAGGATTATACATAAAATCCAGTCATACAGACTGGAGTTGTGACCTTACACAAAGAACAGCTTGAGCGCACAGTCTGAACCATCTGCAGACATTAATGTTTACAGGTCATTGATATAAATTTTATTTATGGACACATAGTTCATGGTCAATGATAGATATTATTGATCATGTAGTGGAGGTTTTTGATTTAGTATTCCCTTATAGATATAAGGGTTAAGAATTTAGTATTCCTTTATTGGTATAAGCAAGTTCGTTGCATAGACATAAATGTCAACAAAAGGAGGTGATTATTATGCAAAAGACTACTACTAAAAACAAAGGGCTCCCCTATAGATGTACTATGCTGTGCGTATCCCTGGTTGGTGCGTCGATTTTGATAATATTTATTTTATTGCTCTACAAAATGGGTTATATCTCTAGTGTGGTAGCTATGTGGGCAACTGTTAGCGTATTTTTTGTGGCTGCTATCTATGAATCTTCTCTTGCGTTCATACTTGTAAGTCACATGGTCAATAAGGTTCCAAAAAAACCATAGACTCTCCTGACAAAACCGGGATCATCCTCTCCATGGCCTAACCCCCGGTTTTGTTATTTCTACCATAAAGGTTAGATAATCGCATCCAATGACCGCAAATGGGTTGCGGGTTCAATACCACTCATGGCCGGCCAGAGAATACTGTCACTTTGCTTTTAGCCGACCCTGTATTTTTTCAACAACGCGCCCGTCACAGATAACACGGTTTCGACCCGCCGACTTGGCTTGATACAGGGAAGCATCTGCACGCTTCATGAGTGTATCGAGATCTAAATTGCCGACTGCGACGCCAAAGCTGGCACTGATGGAAAAGTCTTTGCCATTGTATGAAATCGGTGTCTTGGCAATCAACAGGCGCAACGTCTCTGCAAGCTGTGCGGCCCCATCAGCCAGTGAGGTCGTCAGCAATATTCCAAATTCCTCACCGCCGATTCTTGCAGAGAGGTCAGATTTACGCATCCCTTTCCGCAGAATATGCCCAATTTGTTTTATTGTTGCATCCCCCGCGGCATGGCCATACTCATCGTTGATTTTCTTGAAGTGATCAATATCTATAATTATGGCCGAAAGTACGTCATTATTTCGCCGACAGTAGTCAACTAGCATATTTCCCTTTTCATAAAAGGCACGGCGGTTATTAAGCCCGGATAATTGGTCCTTCAGGGCCATAGCCTCTGCAGCCTCTTTCGCCTTCTTAAGTTTATGGGACAACATAAAGCTCTTATTCAATTTCAGCGACAGAATTTCTCCTGCGAGAATGCCGGAGACAGAGAAGATAACAGCGCCTATCGCTATCCCTATCATCAACAGACTGCCCTGTACGAGAAACCAGATAGTTATTGGCAACATAAGACAGGCAATCGTAATCAGTGCCAGGGTGCGCGTGACTGAATAGACAGAAATAGCACCCCCTGATAAACCCAACAGAAAGAAATAGATTACTACCTGATGCAGTTGAGAGTCGCTGGGCATGATGTACACAGCACCAACTCCCCAGGTAATCGACGACAGTAGCAATGTCACAAGATATGGCATTCCCCAGGCCAATATGTCACTGCCTTGTGGCTTAATCCGGTGGTAGAGCATGAACAGGGTGAACCGAATAAGAACTGTGCAAGTAAGGACAAAAACCCAGCTCATCAATACTTCTTTTTGCTGCACTGGCCACAGAATTGCAGTGAGCAGTACATAGCCCAACAGACTGACGATAATCGCCGGGTAAGATTGATGATAAAGTAGTTGCAGCTTTTCTGCTCGTACCAGATCATCCAGATTTGAATTTTTTTTCTTTTCTTCCATGATGCTCGATTTCTAGCTTGTTTTAATGCATACCCGACTGAATGCAGGCAGGCATCAGGGGAAAATTAGCGCAAAGAAACGGAAGACTTACCCGCATTCTTCTCTCCGTCGAGTAAAACCGGAGTGTCCATTTTTTCAAACTTTTTCTGGGTGCGATATTCAGACAGGAGGATCCCACACACCTTGCAACGCGTGCCAAAATCGGATCTCAGAACATCTCTTTTGCTAAAGTAATGCTCATGTTCGCGGTGCAGCGCATGCACTACTTTTGAATGGAACAGCCTTGTCTTCTGTTCGATAAACTCACTGAAATTGCTTTGTTCCTTAATTTTTTTACGATTAAACATCATTTCTTTCCTTAGGTTAGATATCAAATTTTATTATTTAAGATTTGCTGCTTTTGTATAAAAGTAGCCTAAAAATACCATTCGTCAATAAATAAATGCCGTTTATCTTGACGAACGGTACTTTTCTAACTTGACGAACGGTACTTTTCTGCTAATTTTTAAAGTGATTTAAGTTAATCAAAGAAGTTGATTATCTTGATCGGGGGGCGAGAGCTTCACGGAAGGGCCGCAATGGCCTAAATACAATAATTAAGGAGATGAGATAGTGCTTATATTAACAAGGCGTACAGGTGAGGCGTTAAATATCGGTGACCAGATTCAGGTAACTGTGCTTGGAATCAATAGAAATCAAGTCCGCATTGGAATCAATGCGCCAAAATCAGTGCCGGTGCACCGGGAAGAAATCTACGAAAAAATCAACCATGAAACCTCTCAGATGGAGGCTGACCACTAGCGTTAAAGTCTGTCATCGATCAGCGGATCGATGACAGGTTCTTCCAAAGCACAATACCGGGCAAGCATTTCCTGAACCCTTCTATCATTTGACCACATTTTCTTTAGCATTCGACCTCTGCTTTAAAACTGAACCCTACACGCTACCAGGCATGAAAGTCCTGTAGGGCCACATGGGAATCAAGCATATTTTTTATGGCTCTTGTAGAGCAATTACTTTTGCCTGCGTGAAATCACTTTTACCGGTACCTAATTTTGGGATTGCATCTACTTTTAGCAAGCCTGATGGCATCATTAATGCGGGTATGCCTGTTTCTGATATGAGAAATTTAATTCAGCTTCTTCAATATCACCGGCATACAATAAAATGACTTTTTCTCCTTTCTTGCTGTCCGGTATTGATGTAGCCATGATTTCTATATCTTCAGATACAACTTTTGCAATGGCCGCTTCTATCGCACCGAGGCTGACCATCTCCCCAGCTAATTTCGCAAAGCATGAATATCTATTACGCCGTTAAATTACTTTTTAACGATTGCCCTTTACCCGTTAAGAGCATGGGAACTGGCATAATAAAAAACTATATTTTCAAAATGTTGAGATGAACCTTCATATTCAATTAGTTGATGGATGGGGATTTAGGGTACCAGCATCAAGAGGTTTCATTTTGTATTGTTAAATAGGCTTGACACATTTTATTTTCAGACTGAGAGAATTGCTCTCTGACCCGGGTATTTTCACCAGACTTTCCCCATACTATGTGACATAGTCACTGACACCAAAATCATGATAGGCCAAACTATCAACAATATTTACGATGAGGATTTAAAGATGAAAAACAATATGGGTAGTATTGACAGGGCAGTTCGAGCTGTCATTGGTTTCACAGTTCTGGGCGCAGGTTTTTATTTTCAAAGCTGGTGGGGTCTGGCAGGTGTGTTCATTCTCGCAACAGCTACATTTAGCTGGTGCCCGCCTTATTCCCTCTTTGGATTTAACACCTGCAACATAGAAAAAAGTTTAGACTGAGAACAACAAAATACTAAGAATACCGGTAGTGTGGATGCGATCGAGATATCCACGGGTCAGGTCTTAGCCGCAACTTAATAAGCAGAGAATATTTCAGCTTGAAAATTCGATTGTTTTTCTCTTTTGTGGGCTAACACTTTTATAGACGGAATATCTGTATATGGATATATCTGTATTTAGGAATTTTTCTGTATGCCTGTAAAATAATGTCTGTATCTAGTCATTTTTCTATTCGAGTATTCTTTCAATCAGGCCAGGTTTTAGTGCTTCGTGGTATTGAATCTGCCAGCATTTTTCCTGGTTTATCCATTCTCCGCCGCTTTTTATCACCTTAACCCGCAATTCGCTTTCATGAAAGTCTAAATGGAGTCTGACCAGGCAGTTTTTGTTCAGGGGTGTCTGTTGTTCTTTTCTGATGGCATCTGGCAAATAGAAGCCTTTATCAACAACCAGTTCGATAGTGGTGATGCGTTCATTCTATTCACCATTATGTCGATAACCGACACAGACAAACCTTTCACCGTATATATTTTGATATTTTTTTGTTCCCGGCTGGCCGGGGTTGATTCTTTTTATTACTTTCACTAGATGCCTCCCTGCATAGTGTAATTCCTTGTGGTATTCCTTATGATGAAATTCCTTTATCTGCCATTATGATGCCACTCCCGCCATCCCTGCATCAGCGGAAAGTACAACGCCAGATGAATCACCCGATCTTCCTGCCGGCTAATAGCCTCCGCATACCTCTCCAGCTGTGACCGATAACGCTCCTGCTCACGATCAAGAAATTCATCCAGCCCACCGCCCGTATGGCTGCCCGTTTTATAATCAATGATCCAGCGTTCGTCCTGTTCATCGATAAAGGTGCGGTCGATAACCATGTTATAGACCTTGCCATCAAACACGCTGCTAATGGCATATTCGGAATGAACATCTTTGTGTTCAGCTGATAAAATCCAGCACCCTCTCTCATCCTCCAGCATCCCCTGCAGTGATGCGTTAACACGCTCCAGTGCCTGATCCAGGAGTTCCAGCGGCAGCCCTTCATGTCGCAACATTTGACGGCTGATGGTACTTAAACGTGGGAGATCCACATCAGCACTGGAATACACCCCGCGCCGGGAAAGATATTCCAGCTGACGGTGAACCACTGTGCCGACAAGGCGTGCCGATTCGCTGGCCCAGTCGAATTCCAGTATCTCTTCGATATCTATCGCTTGTTGTGTGAGAGCAAGAACATTTGCCGGAGGTGCTGGACAGACCCAGTCAGTAAGCAGGCGTTTTCTGGAGTGCCGGGTAATGTCTCCTGTTCCTGTTGTGTCTTGTACAAGTGATTCTGCTTCCTCCTCTGAGAACAGGGCAAACTGGTTCTCATACTCGTCTTGCAGTACTGGCCAGAATTGATGTAGCAATGTTAAACTTGAAGGTGCTTTCAGTTGGTCTTTCTTACTGTCAATTTCTACATGCCCGAGCAGATGCAGGCGCTTACGGGCACGGGTGGCGGCAACATACAGCAGGCGGCCATTTTCAAACTGGCTTTTTTCCTTATCCAGATACTTAATGTATTCGACAGTCTGATTTTTTCCCTCTTTAACCGAGGCAATTGGACCAAATACCAGTTCTGGTTCACCCCTGTCGCCGGGCTGCTCCAGCCAGTACAGCAGGCGAGAATCATCATGACCCGGGCGCTTGCCCAGTCCGGGGAGTATCACTACATCAAATTCCAGTCCTTTGGACTTGTGCATGGACATGATCTGCAGACGGCCATCAGCCTCTACATCCGGGCGGGCAAACAGACTCGACACCCTCTCCTCCAGTATTTCCGGAGTCAGTGGCTCGCCGCTATCTTCGATTTCCTGCAAAAGACCGAGATACACATCGGCATCTTCTCTATCACTCTGGTTAACTATGCAGGCAGGTCCACCCAGCGACATCCAGGCCCCTTCCACCCAACTACGCAGAAACTGACGACCGCGTTGTGCAAACACTTTTTCCAGCACCGGCATTACTCGCTGCAAACGTTGCTGTCCGTCATCACTGAGTTGCTCTGTGACATTCTCATCTCGCAGCAAATCGATGATTGCTGATTCTTTGTCCATGCCGGCCAATGCATACAGGTCAGCCAGGGTCAGGCCACACCAGGGAGCTCGCAGAATAGCCAGCCAGCTGATACGGTCGGCCGGATGAATCATCGCACGGGTCAATGAAAGCAAATCCTGTACCACGGGGCGTTGAGTCAGCTTATCTATCTCTACCGCCTGGTATTTTTGACCGTGGCGCTGCAGCTGGTGAATAATATCGACAACATGGGACTTACTGCGTGCCAGTATGGCTATCGTCGTTTCAATGTCATCTTTCCAGCATTGCTCAATAACAGTACGCACCTGGTAGGCTTCTATCGATTCATCCCGCTCAAATTGTGGATGCACAGTGACAGCCTCCCCTTGCTGCAGGCCTTTAAAAGCTACAGATCGGGTGTAATGGACAGCCCCAATTTGCTTGTCACTGGCAGCTGGCATAATCTGTGGGAAGGCCTGGTTCACCCAGTCTATGATACCTGCCTGCGAACGGAAATTAACACTAAGCTGCAAGGGTTCAAGTGCTACATTGCCAAGTCTCCCCTCCCATGCCTGCAGGAACAAACCGACTTCTGCTTCGCGGAAGCGATAGATGGACTGCATTGGATCGCCCACCAGGAAAAGAGTGCGAAGATCACCCGGCATCCAGCCTGCGGTAAGTTTACTGAACAGGGTGTATTGATTTTGTGAAGTGTCCTGAAATTCATCAACCAGCAAATGTTTAATCTTGTAGTCGAGCCTGAGAGATAAATCTGTCGGTGCCTGTTCATCCCCCAGTGCGAGGTCTGCGCGCAGTGCCATCTCGCTAAAGTCCACTTCTCCTCGCTGACCAAATACCACATGTAATTGCCCGACAGCGTTGACCAGCAGCTGAAACAGAGCATCGACCAGCAGCCATTCATCTTCCGCATAGCGGGCTGCCGGTAGCACCTTAAGAGCCGCCAGCTTGAGCCGAAGTTCATCATTCGTCTGCAGCGATTCTAATAGCGCCTGCATGGTCTGCTTCTTTTCCTTAAAGAGCTGTTTTTGCTGTGGGCTGCCTGCATCTTTTTCAGTCGGGAAGCCGAGGTTAACGTTTACCCCTCCCGGTTTTCTCCACTGACCTGCTGTTAATAATAATTCCACTATCGCCCGCCATAGGTCGACATTCTCTGCTGCCGTGTCGGGCATCGCCTGCAACCCTGTACAGCTCTTGATGATTGAAGCTTTATTTTTGACATGTTCGGCAGCGAATGCGGCCAGCGCGGGCAGTTCTGCTCTGACCTCAGCTGGCATCGTTTGCTCAACATCAGTTAGAGCCTTTTCAATCAGTCGCTGCAGTACATCCTCAATTTCCTGCCGCCTGACAACAGCATCCTTCTTTCCAGTGACGTGCCTGACGATATGACGTATCCACTGGTCACGCCTCGCCAGCATATCTGCAATCAATCGCTGTAATTCATCCATGCGGTTATCGCGATGCTGCAATAATCGCGCGATGTCTTCAGACAGGGGATGACTCGATTCCAGCTGCTCCAGCACGGCCAGCGCCGCTTCGCGATACATATCGCTGGCATCTTCTGTCAATGATGGCATGGCACCGAATTGTGATAGCAGGGGCATCTGGCGCGCCAGTGACTGGCTTAATGAGTCGATCGTCTGCACCCTGAGCCGCCCTGGATTGAGCAACAGCTGCCAGTTATGCTGTCTATCCTGACTCAACGCTGTCTGTGCCAGTTGCCAGGTCTTTTTTTCATAAGCTTTTTCAGGCTCGGGTCCTGTGCTGGCCAGGTGTAAAGCCTGCAGAATTCGATTCCTCATCTCACCAGCTGCTTTGCGGGTAAAGGTGATGGCGATGATTTCTTCCGGTGATTCTACCCGTGCAAGCAATTGCAGGAACCGCTGGGTCAGCAGCCCGGTCTTGCCCGAGCCTGCTGGCGCCTGCACGATGAAAGACTGTTCAGGGTCCAGCGCCTGCTGTCGGGCCTGCCAGTCCTCAGGCAATTGTTCAGCTGGCTTATTCATTGTCATCTGCCCCGGACTTTTTCTCTGCCTCTGCCATCAGTTCATCAATTCTGCATAGACCGGATAATTCACAATAAGACGTCTCACAGGTATCTGGCTTTTTGGGGTCAACCTCTGCCCTGCCATTACGATAATCTTCAGCCAGCTGATTAATGGTTAACTGCCAGTCGGTGAGTACCTGTGGCCATAACTCGGTGACCTCCTTAAGCTGAGGGTTTCGTGCCGGGGGTAAGCCGGGGATCAAACCCAACTGCTCGACAACACCGCTAAACTTCATATCGGCTGCTTTCAGTTGACCGTAGAGCACAGCACTGACTGCAGTCTCTTTGCCTTCTACCATGCTGTATAACGGCAATTGCGGTTCTTCAGGCCGTTCACCAAACCATTGCGAAGGACTGACAGCGCCCGTCTTATAGTCGATCACTACCTTGCTCCCGTCGGCCAGCTCATCGATGCGGTCTATCCACAGATGGACGCTGATACCGTTTATCTCTGCCATGACTTCCTTTTCAAAATCGACTACCTTGAAGTCTGCGCGCTCTTTCTCAATCTCCAACCATTCATGTGTTAAGTGCTTAAGGCGGGATGATTCGATTTGACGAAAGCGCGGGCTGAAAATATCGGGGTTCTGGACGGCCATATCATTAATCGCCTGCGCTATGATGGCATCGAGAGTTTGTTCCAGCTCCTCATTAGTCATTGCCAGCAAAGTTTTGAGATCCCTGACAACGCGCCAGAACAGTTCCAGCACAGTATGAAACAGCTGGCCACGTTTCATAGCATCAAGGCCTACCTGCGGTGTGGCAAGTGCCGTCGCTGTCAAACGATATTGGGCAAAGGCACGAAACGGACAAAGCGACTGGTGTTTGAATATTCCGCTGCCACCGGGTGCACGTTGCTGCAGCAGTGCAGGTGCAGGGTCATCACGTAAAAACTCCTGCCGACCGCTTTTCTGGATAGTCTCACTCCATGTTTCGTCCTTTCCCGGCGTTAAGGCTTCTTTGTCGACTTCAGGCAGATCACGGATCAATGGACTGGGCCTGAGCGATTCTTCGCCCTTACGTAGAGGGTAACTCATCACCACATCAACAGCTGAAGATAGCAATCGCTCGGTAATACCCTGTGCAATGACAAGTTCTCTGGCCTGATCGGCATGCGGCATAGCGAGTTGGCGCTGCAGCGATAATGGGATAAATGAGTTGGGTTGCGGCGATGCAGGCCAGTTTCCGTCATGCAGATCCATTACCCAGAGAGCATCGAATTGCTGACCTATGGCTTCATACAGGCCCAGTATCTGGACTGGCGTTGATTCTGTTCGAGGCTGGAAGATTTGTGCTAGCGCAAGCCGTTTCAACAGACCCAGCGCGCGGGAATAGCTCAGCCGTCCACTGACAGCCTGCAGTCCACTAAACCGTGCCAGCAGTTTATGGAAAGCCTCGATGGCCTGGTATTCCCCGGCATTGAAATCACGATCTTTTGCCCAGCCTGCACTAGTCAGGATCTCGGCAAACCATTTAACCCAGTCTGCCGGACTGGCTGAACCGGGTATTTTTTCTATCAGCTCCTCGAGCTTGCACAGATGCTTTGCCAGCACGGGAGCATGCCAGGGGCGATCCGTATTCGTTGCCAGCCAGCACAGATTCTTCAGACCCACCTTCTGCTCACCAATGTCCCTTAGCTTGCGATCCAGCAAGGCACGTGGCCCGACCTCTTCTGCTGCACCGGCCAGATAAGGAGAATTCAGCAACGGGCCAATCTCCTCTAGCGAGAAACTACCGCCAGCCAAATCCAGTACATTGAATGCAGTTTCGATGACAGGGTAATGCTTTAACGGCAAACCAAGAGAAATATTCCACGGTAGTGGCTCATCGCCCGCGGCCATAAGATTGCCCGGAACCAGAATCTCGGTGAGCTGGCGAACCAGGCTAGAACGGTGTGCACCCAGATCCGGGACAACGACACCTATTCGGGAATCTGGCTGCTGCATTAATTGTTGCCGAATCCATCGAGCCAGCGTATCAATCTCATCATCGCTATCAGCACAGGCCAGGCGAACAACTGTGTTGCACTTTCCATTATCCGGAGCCAGCTGAACCCATTTAATCGACCCACCGGAATTTTGAATAACCGCAATCAGCTTCTGTTGCAGCGGTGTAAGTTCATCAAAACCCAGCAGCAGAATGTCACTGCTGCATGTGTAATCATCATGACTGAAGCACTCAACAAGCTGTTCAGGCATCCGACTGGCGGGCAACCAGCCCTGTTCATTGCAACGCTGTTCAAACTCGTCAGCCCAGAGCTGGAATGTCTGTGTGTCCTCGTAGATATCAAAATCTGCCTGGCCATGATTGACCTGCCAGTTGATCAGCTGTCGCCATGCCTCGGCGGCCTTCTTCGCAGTGGCTTCCTTGCGCAGAATGTTGTTTGTTGATGATTCAATAATAGACTCCCAGACATACTGCTCCTGCTCACCTGTCAGCAATAATGCGGGCGATACAATCAGGCCATCGAAAACAGCCTCTTCCCAGGCCTGCCTTAACCAGATACTCCAGGGTTTAATGTCGGGGGTTTCCCATACCGGCAAACCGTTATCAATCGCCCGCTGCTGGTATTCCAGCTGCAGCGCTGCCGCCAGGCGGGAATTGCCGGTGATGACTGTTGTACCCTGCCTCAGTTTCTCGTGCAGATCGATTCTTTTTATAGTTTCAAGTTTCAAGTTTCAAGTTTCAAGATAAAGGTCAAAAGAAAAGATACTTACCACAGAGGACACAGAGGTATCTTTTTTATTCAATACCATTCAAAGCAAAATTCTACTGCATTAGATACCTCTTAACACTTGAAACTTGAAACTTGACACTTGAAACTTTAATTCAACACTTAAAACTTCGATTCAATAATTAGATTTATGTGCGCCAGTAACGTGAAAACGGTACAATTCCGTCGAATTATAAATGCTCACTTAAATTACCCATCAGATAGTCAGGAAAAATACACCACCGCTATGTTTATTGACGCCAGGGAACTCGATCAGGGGCAGCATATCAAAGCCGATATCTGCATTATTGGCGCCGGCGCAGCAGGAATCACCATAGCCCGCGAGTATATCGGCACCTCGACCAAAGTCGCATTGCTCGAATCCGGTGGACTGGAGATTGATGTGAAAACCCAGTCACTGTATGACGGCGAGAATATCGGGCTGCCATCTTTTCCTTTGCGAAGTAATCGCCTTCGCTTTTTTGGCGGCACCACCAACCACTGGGCAGGACATTGCCGTCCACTGGATCCCATCGATTTCGAAAAACGCAAATGGCTGCCTCACAGTGGCTGGCCCATTTCTCGCAGCGATCTTGATCCTTTTTATCGTCGGGCACAGCCGATTGTCGGCCTTGGCCCCTATGAATACGAAAATCTCGCTTTCTGGCAGAGCAAAATTAATCAGCCGGATCTTCCTTTAAAGGAAAGCCGCCTGAAAACAGTCGTCTATAATCAAAGCCCTCCCACACGATTTGGCATGCAGTACCGGCAGGAATTGAAAGATGCCAGCAATATCAGCGTCTACCTCTATGCCAATGTTCTGGACATTTTAACCAATGAATCAGCCACACGGGTCACAAGCCTGAAAGTTGCCTGCATCGATGGCCCCGAATTTTCGCTATCAGCCAGAACATTTATACTTGCCACCGGTGGCATGGAAAACGCAAGGCTATTATTGCTATCAAACAGTATCGCTAAGAATGGGCTAGGTAATGATAATGACCTGGTCGGCCGTTATTTTATGGATCATTTGCTACTACGCCCGGGTGCAGACATCTCCTTTTCTGATCCGCGCCTGAATCTGCATCTGTATGATGCTGTCCACGAAGTCGCTGGTGGCAAAATGTTCGCTATACTTGCCTCACCTGAAGTCCTGCTCAGAAAAGAGAAGCTGAATAATTTCAGGCTGCACCTGATCAAGGCAAAACCAAAAACGGCTGATGCAGATGGAAGAATTTTTTCGCAACTCGATGCGGTACCCGGGGCTGAAGATCACAGACTTGACGATCTGCCTGAAAGAAAAATGAACAAAGATTTTATCGCTTTGCATCTTGTCCTCGAACCCACTCCCAACCCTGACTCGAGGATCACACTGTCAGATAAGACTGACCTGTTCGGACAGCATCAAATCAACGTCAACTGGCAAATGAAGGATAATGATTTGAGTCATGCCCATCGTGCGATGGAACTAGCCGCATTAGAATTTGGACGTATGGGGCTCGGCCGTGCCTACGGTGAGATTTTCAAAGACAGCAGTCGCTGGCCCCGGAACATGGAAGCGGGCAAGCATCATTGTGGAACGACGCGCATGACCGATAGCCCGAAGACCGGAGTGGCGGACAGAAACTGCAAGGTCTACAATATTTCTAATTTATATCTTACCGGTTCATCATTATTTCCTACCATCGGCTATGCTAACCCGACCCTGACCATCGTCGCGCTGGCTTTGAGACTATCTGATCACTTAAAGGGCTTGCCTGCATGAAACAGAAAAACAGGCTTAAAAGTCGTAGGGCCTTTCTCAAAACAGGCATATTCATTACCGGAGCCGTAGTCATCGGCACAGGGCTAAACTACGCAATACGACCCGACACCCAACCCATTGCCAGAATGCTAACCCATTACCTGGATTATCCTGATCTCGCGATACAACTGGGTGGCAGCCTTATTAAGAATGAACCGGCCCTTGCACAGCTAACACTTGAGCAGATGACTGAACTGGTATTGCAGGATGTCGGATTAAAAAAAGATCAGCTTAGCTATTATTCATTACTGACTAATATGGACAACTACAGGAAAGCAATTCATAAAGATTTCGACATAGAAAATATCGTTCATGTCGACGGCTGGGTAATTTCCAGGACTGAAGGCCATTTATGTGCCCTGTTATACCTTTATGAAAATGCTAATGGCAGACATGCCTGAATGATTGTATGAGTGTCGTTGCGAAGGAATTTGATGCATTAGCGTCTGAATATGAAAGCAATCGTCTGGCGCCCTGGTATCAGGCACATGCCGATGAAATGCTCCGCCATTGCCTCGATATAGATGAGGGTGACATTCTCGACATCGGCTGCGGTACAGGCCACTTCCTGCGTGAGTATCTTAAAGACAAACCAGCAGTCAGGGCCATTGGCATAGATTTATCATCATCGATGATTGAGGAAGCCACGAGAAAATCAAGGGAAGCAGGACTTGAAAACCTGAAATTCATTCACGCAGACTGGGAAACTATGGGTCTCGATGCATTCTCGGGTTATAATTTCAGGATTATCTTTTGTGCCAATGCCTTTCATTACTTTACTGATCCCCAGGCTGCCAGCAACAGGCTCTACCAACTCGTACAGGAAGGTGGTGTGGTCTATGTACTGGAACGCAATAAGGCCAGATCACTTTTAACCTTTTTCTGGGGCTTTCTGCACAGCACATTGATCAAAGACCAGGTGGTGTTTTATAGAAACGCCGAGTTGGTGAAATTCTTCGAGGATGCCGGTTTCAATGGCGTGAAAATTATCCAGTCTATAAAGAAGTATTTCTGGAAAAACAAATTATTTACCAGCATCGTCCTTATTGAAGGCAAAAAGTTGAAGTCATAAAGATGAGCTGAACCAGACAACTCAATCAAATAACACAACAGGAACACAATGATTAACCTCAGTTTGCTTGAAGAAAAACAGGCATTATCTTTGCCTGAAGAATACAAAGACCTTGCGGGTAAAAAATTACTCGTCACTGGCGCAGCAGGTTTCATCGGCGGCGCCCTGTTCAAACGACTGGTCGAATATGATCTGGATGTCCTCGGCACAGTGCTCTACGAGGAAGAAGCCTCTACCTTGCGTGAAAATGGCTATAAAGTGGAAGTACTGGATCTTGCCAGTGATGAGTCCTGGGATGATCTACTGAAAAGGATAAATATTGTATTCAATATCGCCGCACTGTTTCAGGAAGTTGAAAACACCGAAGCCATGTACCATAAGGTCAATGTCGATGGTACGCTAAAACTGATCAAGACAGCTGAAAAAGCCGGTGTCGAACGCTTCGTTCATTGCAGTACCGTCGGTGTTCATGGCCACGTGAAAGAAATTCCCTGTACTGAAAGAACACCTTTCAACCCGATGGATGAATACCATCGAACCAAGCTGGAAGGTGAACTGGCCGTACTGGATTTTGCTCGTACACTTGGCGACGAGGGTATGATTGTTACCGTCAACCGGCCTGCCATGGTCTATGGCCCTGGCGACACACGTATGATGAAGATTTTCAAAGCCATAGATTCCGGAAAATTTATGATGATTGGATCTGGCGAGGTACTGGCTCACCTGGGATATATTGATGATCAGGTTGACTCGCTGATTCTTAATGCTGTGCGTCCGCGTGACATGATGCATCTGGAAGCTTTTAACATCGCCTCAAGCAAACCCATCACACTAAATGAGCTTTCCCGGTTTATTGCTGATGCCGCCGGAGTGAAATTATCAAAGATTAAAATCCCGGTAGCCCCGGTCTGGTTCGCCGGCCTGGTTTGCGAAACCATCTGTCAGCCTTTCGGTATCAAGCCTCCCATCTTTCGCCGCCGCGTCGGCTTTTTCACCCACAACCGTGCCTTCGATATCAGCAAGGCCAATGACTTGCTGAACTACCATCCGAAGGTCAGTGACCAGGATGGCATCAAAACCACATTAGACTGGTACAAAGAAAAAGGACTCATCTGATATGTGCGGTATTGCCGGCATCATGGGCTCACAGCGGACCGATGCCATCAAAAAAATGACCGATATCATGATCCACCGTGGCCCGGATGATTCCGGTTACTTTCATGGCAATGAAATTTCACTGGGACAGCGTCGCCTGTCTATTATTGATCTGAACTCCGGCCGGCAACCTATTTCGAATGAAGATGACAGCCTGCAACTGGTATGCAACGGCGAAATCTATAACAGCCCGGAGCTGAGAGACACACTGATCACCAAAGGCCATCGATTTAA
>JAYEGM010000140.1:0-11478 GCA_034659075.1 Pseudomonadota bacterium | reverse complement strand
TTAGCAATCATATGACGCTTTTGACTATTGTTAGTGTTTCTATATTCTTTGCTGCAATTGGGTTGATCGGTCATTTCCTGCAGATATCGGAGCCGGTGATGTTTTATTCGTTTCTTGCTTTGTTTGCGGGGTATCTGGTTTTGATTAAGCGGGGTTGGATGGTTTTGAGGAAGGGAGGATAGTTTCAAGTTTCAAGTTTCAAGTTTCAAGTTTCACAACATTGTAACCGTCCCATTTAACCTCAAATTATTCGCCCGCGGGGCGCGCCTCCCACAATGTTCGCTCCTACGATGTTTCGGGGATTGTCTACTACCAGTTTATTCGCCTGTTCTATTCCTACTATTTCTGCTGCGGCGTCTCTGCCTGCTGCCAGGTCCGGGGGGCGGTGTTGGGTGTTGTGGGCGTCGGTGGCTATTATGCTTACCCAGTCATTTTCCAGCATTTCTTTTGCGCGGGTATAGGCCTGTTCACCAAATCTGTTGGCGATAGAGGCGGCGGTTATTTGCAGCAGGCATCCGCGGGTTACGTAGGGCAGCAGTTTATTCAGGTCACGTATTACGTCCTTGTTGCGTTCGGGATGGGCAATCATCGGGCGAATTTTTCTTTTCAGCAGCCAGTCGACCAGGTTCTCGCTGCCAACAGGTATCATTTCGTGGGGGAATTCCAGCAGCATGATTTTGCAGCCATCCAGTTCACCGAGATATGGGATAGCATCCTGCTCGACCATAGTAAGAATTTCAGGGCCAATACGTACTTCAGCGGCGGCTCGTAGTTCTAATGGGATACTGTTTTCTTCAAGCGCCTGCCTGAAGTCAGCAACTGCCTGCTCGATGTTTTCTTTTTGATTGTGATAACGACCCGGGTGGATATGCGGGGTCATTACGCTTAGCTTGATGCCGTTGGCTACGGCTAGTTCAGCTAGCATCAGCGATTCTTCGAGGGTGGTTGGGCCGTCGTCGATGGAGTTCAAAAAATGGCAGTGAAGGTCGATCATGGATTTTGGGTTGTTGGAGGTGGTATAAGGTAAATTTTAGACTCTAGCACGTCATTCCGGCAAAGGCCGGAATCCAGATACTATATGACTGGAAAGCTTCATCTCTTTATATCAAGTCAGAATACAAATCGCGCCATTTCGGGTTTCTCTCCTCAATAATTTTAATTTTCCATTCTCGCTTCCAGTTCTTGATGGCTTTTTCACGCTGTATGGCTGTCTCCATAGTTTCATGTACCTCATACCAAACTAAAGTATGCACACTATACTTTTTTGTAAAACCCTCAAAGGTATTGTTCTTATGCTCCCATACTCGTTTTTGTAAACTGGAAGTCACCCCGGTGTACAGAGTTCCATTTCGTTTATTTGCTAATAGATACACACACGGTAGGCGCTCCATGTGTTACCCCGAGACCTTTTCTGGATTCCGGCCTTCGCCGGAATGACGGGGTTGGTTATAGGAATGACGGGGTTGGTTATTGGAGTCGCGGTGCTGGGGAATTACATGATGTGATTGTAGGTGCCCCATATCTCCCTCCATGGAAATAAGTTGTAGTTTTTGATTTTACTTGAAACTTGAAACCTCAGACTTGAAACTAAAAAATCGTATCCTACGATTTTTTGTACTCCTCCCCATAAGAATAATACCCGCTGCCATAATACTTCCCATACCCATAACCGTAATACTTCGATAGTTTCTTGATATCTGTATTGTTGATTACTGCGCCTATGATGTGGGCGTTGGCGCGTTTTAGTTTTTGCAGGGAGGCGTTGACTATTTTTGCATTGGTCGAGTCGGACTTGATGACGTAGACGACGGCATCGGCGAGGTTTGATAATAGTACGGCGTCGCTGACCAGGGATACGGGGGGTGAGTCTATGACTATGCGGTCGAAGATTTTTGCCAGTTGTTCCAGCATGTGTTTGAATTTGTTTGAAGCCAGCAGATCCAATGGATCGATGGGTACGGCTCCTGCGGTGATGACGTGCAGGTTGGTACCTTCTACCTTGTGCATGACATCTTTCAATTCTGCTTCACCGGCAAGCAGTTCTGACATGCCGGCAGAGCGGTGATCATATCCAAATATTTTCTTTGTGGATGGTCGACGCATGTCGGCATCGAAGATCAGTGTTTTTTCCAGCTGGCTCAATGATAGTGCTACGTTGCAGGCAACGGTAGTTTTACCTTCACCCGGAACCGATGAGGTGCAGAGTATCACCTTGTGCGGATGATCCAGTGCAGACAGTGTGATGCTGGTGCGGATGGTTCGTATAGTTTCAGAGAAATTTGAGGATTCATCTTCGATGTACACCCTTTCCGGATGGAGCTCTCCTTTTTTGACCTTCTTTTTATCCAGTTCCGGCAGCAGGCCCATAGTGACCAGATCCAGTTTTCTTTCCGTGTCTTCTGATGTCTTGATTGTCTGGTCCAGGAAGTCGATCAGGAAGGCCAGGCCGATGCCGGCAAACAGGGCCAGCAGGACTGACATCATGATGATTCGCCGCTTGTTGGGCTTGCTTGGAAAGGTAGGCACGACGGCCGCATCCACTACCCTGACCCGGTCCGTCTCAAAACTCGAGTTTAAACTGGTCTGTTTATATTCTTCCATGAACAGGTCACGCAGCTTGCGGTTGCCTTCGACATCCTGCTGCAGGCGCTCCAGTTCAAACCCCTTTACATTGGCACTCTGGACTTTCTTTTTCAGGACATTAAACTGCCTTTCCAGTGCGGCGAGGTTTTGCCGGCTGACTTCAAAATCTTCATCGATGCCCCTGATGATGCTGGGAATAAGCTGACGATAACGGTTCTGTATGGCTTCGACTTCATTCACCGCCTGCTTCATTTTCGGATGTTTCGGGCCATAACGTTTTTTCAGTTCGGCCAGTTTTCGTGTCGAGGCAACCTCTTCCGATTTCACGTCGCTGAGTGTCGGGTGCTTGTAGATAGACGGGTTGTTCAGCACTTCTTCCAGCGGCATCTTGCTGAACCGGTTTGCCTGCCTTTTTAATACTTTTAATTGATTGTAGGCAATACGCTCCTTGATCACCTTGTCGGACAGGTCATCAAGCTGTTCAGTCATAAAACCGGTAGCGCCTTTACCGACATCAAGCAGGTCTTCCTTGCTGCGGTAGCGTTGTAATTTACTCTCTGAACTTTCCAGCTGGGTAGATATACCGCCCAGGCTTTCATTCATCCAGTCGCTGACCTTTTTGACTTCCTTGAAACGTGCATCCAGGTTGCGCTTGATGTAGGCATCGACCACGCTATTGGCAGTCAATGCCGCCAGTTCCGGGCTGGCTGATGAAAAGCTGATATCTACGATGTAGGTATCTCTGACAGGCTTGATGGACAATCCACCCTGCACCATACCTGCCAGGCCTTTTTTCCTGTCTGCCAGTTTTTCTTCTTCTGTGCGTGTGTCTTCCTCTTGCTCTGCACTTTTAAGAAAAGGCAGGTATTCGCGCCAGCTGCTGCTTTCAATTTGCTCCTTGTTGAAATAGGGATGTTCCCAGAGTTTCAGGTTCTCAACCACCTGCTCCGCAACGGATTTGGATTTGAGTATCTCGTACTGCGTACCCGGATATTTCTGCATCGTATACCAGCTATTTCCTGTAGAACCGCCGGTAGCCGGTGTCACCCGCTCGATAGAAACCCGTGATGTCGCGGTGTAAATCGGGGTCATCGAATTCGCAACCAGTGCAGCCAGGATGCCAACCGCAATAGCCAGGCCGATAATTTCAAAAAGATATTTGCGAATGACTCGCCAGTAGTGCAGCAGGTCGATGCTTTCTTCCTCCTGCTCGATGGCGTATATCGGGTCGGGTATGTTTGGCTGGGGTTGGTTCATAACTTCAATGTTTTACGTTTTACGGGTTAGGTTTTACGTAAATCATAAATCGTAATACATAAAACCTTCTTCATCAGAAAAGACTCTCTTTAACCGTTATCGTATCACCCGGCCCTAAGGGTTCATCCAGTTTAATTTTCTTCCGGCTGTCACTGCTTTTGCCTTCTTTGATGATATATATTTTGCTGCGCGATGCACGAGCGGTGAAGTCGCCGGCAACGACAACCGCACGCCTTACTGTCATCCCCGGCTGGTACTCGAATCTGCCCGGGCTTCTGACGGCACCGTTAACAAAGAAAGGACGATAACTGACGATGCTGACGGATATTTGCGGGTCTATCAGGTAGTCTCCGCGGAGCCTTTTATCCAGCAGAGATTCTGCTTCGGCCAGTGTCAGGCCTTTCATCTTTAATTCGCCTATCAGCGGGTAATCGATGGTTCCGTTATAGCTGATCTTTGGCTCCAGGCTCAGGTCCGGTTCCTGGAACACGTTGATATTGATCGTATCACCCGGCCCCAGGGTATAGAGGTCGGCATGTGCTGCAGTATGCAGCAAGGCAAATGCAAGAAAAAACAGCCCACTAAGGGCTGTTATTGATCGATGTAGGGGCTGGCTCATAATTTGCTCGGTAAATTAATACTCCCACTCAAAGAACAGCCCGAAACGGTTGCGGTCGTAAGAAACCAGTTCAACATTGGAATCCAGGTCCTCGAAGATATAATGCCCGCGCAGCAGCATATTTCTGCGGAATTTGTAGGACAGATCAAAATTGTATCTTGTCAGGTCATCGTTCCGGTCTGTCCCCTTGTAATCGTCAGTACCGTCCATGTAACCCAGGTTGCTGCGGATGCGATCTGACCAGTCGTGTGTCCAGCCGATGGTATAGCGAGTTGATACCCTGTGAGAGCCTGTACCGCTACTGTTGCGGGACCCTTTGTATGTACCAAATCTGATCATATCCCGAAGACGAAGCTCCCAGTCAATATTACCCTGCCAGGTCGAATTTTTTGTTTTTTCATTGCTGCCAAATGTCGGCCCGGGTTCATCTGACACAATCGCTTCTCCCGGGTTGTCCGGGTTATATTTCTCTGTACCATAGCTCAACAGGCCTTTTGTTTTGGCCGTCGCTTCCCAGGACACACCCAGACGGGCATAGTAACGGTCGGCATCTGCATTGGAATTGATATAGTCCCAGTCGCGCCAGCCACCTTCAAGTACACCGTAGGTTTTGCCACCGATCCTGAGCTTAAGCATGGCACCCAGTGCCGCAGTATCATAATCGAGTGATTTCAGTTTATCCTGGCGATTGTTCTGCAGTAAGCCATCCAGTCGCAGGTTTACCCTGGCACCCCGGGCACCCAGGTCGGTGGAACCGAGCAATGAATAGCGGTCCCATTTATCAAAACGACGAAGGGTGTTATCTATACTGACAGCACCTGTACCGCCACTGAGAGAATCATGGCCGCGTAAATAGTCCGCTATGACATTATAACTGCTCTTCTTACCATAGCCTGACACCCCGGCATAAAGATTATGATCATCGTAGCTGTAAAGGTCGTCAAAGTTTGTACCGGTGTACTTACCATAGTTCCCGATGTAACCGGCATTGAATCGAGTCGAACTTTTACCGGTCTGTATACCCAGTGCCGGTCGTAAATGATAAATGGTTGCAGACTGCTGATGATCAGGCGTACGGTTGATGTTGTCGTCGGTGCTTACGCCAACCCCCACAGCCGGGTAAAAAAATGTTCCCGAAGCATCGTCATCTTCCTCGCCCCCGGTTGAAGCGCCCCGTCCGATCGCCTGTATTCGAGGCCCGTAGGTGGAAAGACCCAGGCCACTGTAGCCGGAATCCAGTGCGCTCTCGACAGCATCAGCCCCCATCACAGGCAAAAGTGACAACAGGAATGACGATAAAGCGGCCTTGCGAAGATAAATATTCTTATTCTTGAGCATAATGTTTAGTCAGATAATGCTTGCTAGATACAATTTGAAACGCAGACATTTATGTCTGACCCCGGTCCTTCTCTGTTACCAATAATGAGTCTCACATCATTTTCCAGACGCTCTTCCAGGCAGGTATCTATCCCGCGTGTAACAACAGCCGCCGCAAAGTCTGGCTCCACCCCTGCCAGGAGGGTTGCCTGCAGCCCGCCCTCAACAGCCTGCCCGGCACTTGTCACCTGCTTATAGGCAGAACCGATTGCACCCTTAAAAGAGCCACATACTGCCTCGCTTATATAGATGCCACGATTGTCCTGTTCTTCCTCACCCAGCACCTTTGCCTGAGACATTTCCGCATCTGCCTGGGCAATAGCCGAGATAACAGCAATGTTTGCCAGCGACATGATGTCGTTGGTTTGCGGGTCATCGGCAGCAGAGAAGAAATACATCACGGTGAGCTGGGTCGCCTCTTTGATGACCGTCGTGTGCTTTTCGTAGAGATATTCAAATATGGAGGCGTACTCGCCTAAAGTTTTTGGGTTTTTCTCTTTCAGAAAAGCCATCATGCTGCTTGTCTCGGAGCTTGATGCGGCAATGCCAGTTCCCGGAAGAAATGCGGCAAAAACTACTCCTGCGAGAAGGATATGTAGAAATAAACGACCTTTCATAACGATATCAGCCTGTTAATGTTGAAAAATCACACATAAACATGAGGTTAACTCAAAGATTGTGTGACATCAATTCTTTTTAAAAAAACAACTTAGTAGTGATTTGGAGAGTTTACTTGAAGAATATTGAGCACCCTGCCACCCTGGATTCTAATTATGTCGTTTATTATAGCCTTTCGGTGCGGTAAATCCAGTAGGGGAAAGGGGAAAGAAACAACGTTTTATGGTTTACGTGTTACGTTTTACGCAAGATCAAAATTGTAGGTCAAGGACACTGGACTAAAGACCTGGAACCTGGTTCTTGAAACTTGAAACTTGAAACCTGAAACTCGATACTTATACCCTTGAAAATAATAATGATCTGATATCCGGAGAATCCCCATGAAACGCCTACTGCTTATTCTTCTTGCCATTATACTCCTCGTGCCGCTCGCCATTTTTTTATGGGTGGCTTTCTTTTTTGATGCTAATGACTACCGTGAGCAGATGGCTGACGGTTTTAATAAGGCTAGCGGACGTGAGATTACTATTGCCGGCGACCTGAATACTTCTTTCTTTCCCTGGATAGGGATAGAGACCGGGGCCATTGAAGTGGCTAATGCACCGGGGTTTGGTGATGCGCCGCTGGCGGGGATTCAGGCGGCGAAGATCAAACTCAAGCTGATGCCGCTGTTCAGCGGCGAGGTTGAGATGGATACCGTGGTGCTGGAGGGTGTGCAGGCCAATCTGATTACGCTGGAAAATGGTAAAACCAACTGGGAGTTTGCTGCCGCCGGGGATGCAGCTGGTTCGGGTACTGACAGCAAACAGGAGCCTGGTGATGCCGGCAAGGCACTGGCTGCGCTGGCTATTGGCGGTATTGAGATGAAGAATGCCAGCATTGCCTGGGATGACCGCCAGGGCGGGACCAGGCTTGCATTGACGGAGATGAACCTGGAAACCGGCGCGATTACTTTTGATTCCCCTATCCCGGTGTCGTTTGATACTGATTTTGCGATGAATGGCAAGGAAATGACGGGCAGCATGCAGGTCAGCACCGATCTGAAGCTGGCTAAAGACCTGCAGCAGGTGAAATTGAAAGATTTCAGTATAGCTTTAGAGGCTACCGGGACAGCACTGGATGGTGGCAAGCTGCAGAAAAGCATGAAGGCTGATATCGATGTTGACCTTGCAGGGCAACTCGTCAGCAGCGACAGGGTGGCATTAAAGCTGGATCTTTCCGGCGATATCGCTCCCGTCAACCCGATGACGGTCACGCTGGAATCACCGCTGAAAGTCAACCTGGCCAGCATGGTGATCGAACTGCCGTCCATGCAATACAGCGTTCCCGGCTCGAAGGGTACCGGCAGCATGGTAGTTTCCAACCTCGACAATCCGTTGCCGACCATCAAGCTGGTGATCGAAACGGACAAGTTTGATGCCACGCCGTGGGCAGGGTCAGCAGCTGCCCAGAGCAGTATTAAAACAATGACTATTGAGCAGATGCTCTCTTCATTTATAAGCATTCACGTAGCTCATGCGCAAGCAGTATCAGAGCCTATTGATATTCCAGTCGAGACTATCCGGAAACTGGATGTGCAGGCCAGCCTGTCTATCGGCAGTTTTATTCTGGATACGCTGCAGGCCACCGATGTTAAGGCCGAGTTGAAGGCGAAGAAAGGTGTTGTCCGTATTGATCCGTTTTCCGCACAGCTGTTTGGCGGTACGTCGACAGGCATGATGGAACTGGATGCTAGAAAAGACACACCGAAATTCCACCTCAAAGAGGACCTGAACGGTGTGCAGATTGCGCAGGTGATGAAATATTCCATGGGCAAGGATGCAAAAGACTGGATTACCGGCATCGCGAACATGAATGCCGACCTCCGCACACAGGGCCTGGATACTGGTGCCCTGACAAAGGCACTCAATGGCACCGTCAACGCAAAGGTTAAAGACGGTGCATTTGAAGGCTTTAGCGTACGCAAGATGCTGCAACAGGCAAATGCCCTGCTGACAGGCAAGCCCTATGTCGATGACGGCAGCCCGAACCGCACAAAAATACTGGAGATGGGGCTGACTACAAAACTGGTCAACGGCATCGCGAAGACCGATGATATCAAGGTACTGACGCCGCTGGCAGACCTCACCGGTAGCGGTTCCTCCAATCTCAATACCCAACAACTGGACTACCGTCTGAAACTGGCGCTGTCATCCGGCATCTCGGAGATTGACAAGGCGGAGTTTAAAAAACTTGAGGGCAAATCCCTGCCGTTGAAGATTAGCGGCAGTTTCAATGATCCGAAGTTCAAAATTGACATGGAAAAAGCCGCCAAGCAGGAAGTGAAGCAGCAGGCTGAGAAGAAGTTGCGGAAGAAATACGGGAAGAAGTATGGCAAGGAGCTGGATCTTCTTTTTGGGAGATGAAACGTAGCTTCAAGTAACGTTTCGTCATTGCGAGCACAGCGCGGCAATCCCTTTGCTAAGGATCAACCATTTTGAGATTGCCACGTCTTTTATTTCCTCGCAATGACGTATTGAATAATGGGTCGATAATCTCTTCCAGGCAAACCGTCATTGCGAGCACAGCGCGGCAATCTCTTTCAGGGACAAATGTCAGGATAAAGATCTCTCCAGTCAGGGTTGATGCTTTCAATCAATTTGATCTTTGTTTTGCGTGAACCTGACTTAATTTGTTTCTCCCGTGAAATTGCCTGGTACATATCTCCAAATAGCTCAAAATAGACTAGCCTCGTAAGGTTATATTTCTCACTAAAACCTTTGGTAATCTTATTTTTATGTTGCCAAATTCTTTTAGGAAGATCACTGGTTACTCCGGCATATAGAACCCCTTCCGGCTTGTTGGTTACGAGGTATACAGCAGGTTGTTTCTTCATTTTATAGTCCTTTATCGGTAGATGAACATCCAATGTTCAATGTGGAATTCAGGATAGTGTTTCAGGAAAACTCTGATTCATCCGTCATTGCGAGAAATGTAGTGACGAAGCAATCTCTACATTGAGGATTATACCTCATGAGATTGCCGCGCTTCGCTCGCAAAGACAAATTAACAGAGGTTCCCTGGATTTTCATTGGATTTTCACACAGCCTGAGTCGTAAACGGACGTTCAGACTGAATTCCGGAAAGATGTAACGAGTTAACAATATAAGCCGACGAGCGGCCTTGAAAATCAATGATATTCGACTATCTTTTACGTGTACACATAGAAAGATAGAGAGGTAAAGAGGATGAATATCAAGCTGACAACTCAGGGAGGTGCTTCATGAGAAGTTTAAAAATGCTTCTGCTGCTTGCACTGCTGTTTGGTTCTGCTCCTGCCTCTGCTATGACATATGAGAATTATAAATCGCTCAAAAATATTGCTGTAGAGGGTACGCTGGAGGCCGTTACACTAACCGTTTACCTTGCTGTGGTTGCTAAAACTTATAGAGATATGAATCTTAGCTTGAAAAAAAAGGGAAAGGCACTTCTTTATTGTCAACCTGAGACGCTTAGTCTAAATCAAGATGCCGTTTCTGACATTATTGAGACTAAGGCTGAAAAGACTACGCAGAAAGGTGCGCAAGTCGATGCAGCTTCAGTCAGCACTATGTTGTTAGAAGGCCTGAGAGAAACATACCCCTGCAGCTATCATTCAGCGCAGAGATGATGCGGCATATTCACGTTATGGTGAACAGAAAAAGGAAAGAATAAATATCCGCCAAAATGAAGCAGAACAGGCCTTCAACCCAGGTCCTTCAACCTAAGACTAATCATCCAAATCAAATAATGTGTTCGGTGGATAACTCTTCCCCATCCGCCCCCTGCCCCTGCTAAAAACAACCCCGACAAGAAATATCGTCAGCGTCCCGATCACTATGGTCATAAAGCTGTGCAGTGGGTTGGCCCACCAGACTTCTTTGCCCGGTGACAGGCTGGCCCAGGTGATAACCAGTACCCCGATGACGACAGCCGTGGCTGCTTCGAATGAGCGTGCACGGCGTGATAATGCACCGAGCAGGAACAGACCCAGCATGCCGCCGGAGAAGATGCCGGCCAGTGACCACCAGGTATCCAGTGCGCCTTTGATCGAGATCATCAGTAGTGCGGTAGATGTACCCAGGATACCGAGAACGATGGTGATGAGTCGCAGGAATTTTATCTGGCTGCCCGCACTCGCCTGTGGCCTTAATAAGCGCAGATAGACGTCATTCATCAACAGGCTGGCCGATGAGTTCATCGAGGTGTCGGCTGAGCTCATAGCTGCCGCAAACAGGGCGGCGATAACCAGGCCGGTGAGTCCTGCGGGCAATTCGTTGACGATGAAATGGGGGAAGACTTTGTCGCCGGCAATTTCCGCCGGCAACAGGCCAGTGTTGACCTGGTAGTAGGCAAACAGGGCCGTACCCAGCAGCAGAAACAGTGCACTGACCGGGATGTAGGTCAGGGCGCCTATCCACACTGAGCGCCGGGCATCGGTCAGCGAGCGTGCGGTTTGATAGCGCTGGATATAGCTCTGGTCGATACCAAAGTTTTGCAGGTTAATGAATATGCCGTAGAGCATGATCAGCCAGAAGCCCTGTTCGGTGAACGACAGGTCTAAGCTGCCCAGGGATATCTTGTCTGCATCGGCTGCGATATCTATGATCTGGCCAAAACCGCCCGGCATCAGCCAGATGATGGTTGCCAGCGAGACGACAGCACCCATGGTCAGGATGACGCTCTGTACGGCATCGGTCCAGATCACCGCCTCTATGCCGCCGACTACCGTGTACAGGGTAACGAGGATGCCGGTAATGATTATAATGGTCGGCAGATCCCAGCCGGTAAGGGTTTCCATCGCCAGCGCAACCAGGAAAAAGATGGTTCCCATACGCGCCAGCTGGGTAAGCAGATAAAACACCAGGGCATAAAGCCTGGCCCACAGGCCAACACGGCGTTCGAGGTAGGCATAGGCCGAAACATCACCTGTCGCGCGGTAGAGCGGGATAAACCAGCGAGAGGCGACCCAGGCAGCGAACGGCAATGACAGCGAGAAGACGAAG
>JAYEGM010000139.1:0-2962 GCA_034659075.1 Pseudomonadota bacterium | reverse complement strand
ATTTTCGACATATCATCGGGTAAACCCTTAAGCTCACAGCCACTTTGCCTGGACAGTCCCTGCATAAACAGGCTGTCACCTCGCAGACAAAACTGTTGCCTGCTTGACAGTTCAGGTAGATTGCCTCCGCCCCATAGCCATAGTCCATTGACTGCTGCAACTCCCTGCCCGGTCCTTTTTTCATTCACCGGGTGGCTAAACAGCAGCATCTGCAGTTCCATTAGCCAGCTATGCCATTGAGCACTGTTTTCTCCCGCAGGCATAAGATTGAAAACGTCCCGCCCCGCCACTCGCCATGCCGGGGTAGTCGTGATGCCCGGGTTCTTATCAAGTTTCAAATACCATCGGTTGCTATCCAGCACCTCAACATGCCAGCCATCTTCCACAAAATGCTGATTGATGCTGTCTGTCAGTGCCTTCGATTCATCCAGGCTCAGCTTGAGTACGGAGGGATAACTCATCATCAGGTAATTCTGGTCTTCCTGCAGATTGACCGGGTCTGCACGGAACCAGTAACCATCGCTGCTGCCGTCCACTACCAGTCGCTCAAGGGCTGCAAGCGGTACGTCATCCTCCTTTTTGCCTTGCCAACCGAGCCAATTTAACAGCAAAGTCTCGGATTCAAGTGTGCTTTCAGAGTGATTATCGCTGCGTTTGAGCAGATGCTGCAGAGACGGCATGGCCGACATTTCTTTTTTTGCATGGCGCAGCAACGCCCACAAGCCCGGTATGTACAAAGTTATAGAATTGTTTTTCAATGAGCAGGGTGTCCTGAATCGTTTAATTATCAATCATAATGATTAAGGAAAATTAAAACACCGGTATTTTGTCCGGCCTGTACAACATTCTGGAATCTTGAATTTCGTCTCTATATACTCCATATACATACACATACATTTAACCCAACGTGCTGGATGATCGAGTCCAGTACCGGAATGCCCTGTAAATATGAAAAACATACTCGAATATTTCGCCAGGATATTTGGCCAGACACTATTTGCCATCATCAGTTTTTTTGTCATTATTTTCCTTTTCAGCCTGTTTTTCATAGGGCTGGGTACTGGCGTTGGCGTCAGCACCAGCAGCTTCAGTAAACTGCAAAATATCGAAGAAACCGGCTATGGCTATGTATCAGGTGATGAAGACAGCGAAAATAAGCTGCTCACAGTCCCTGTCAGTGGCATCATCCTTGGCAGTGCGCCGGAAGAAGATTTCAGTTTCGGCCTCAGAGATTTCCTGACCTACGGCTACGATATCGTTGACACGCTGGAAGAGGCCGCTGAAGATGAAGGCATAAAAGGCATTTTCATGCCGTTTCGTACCCCAGGCGGTACTATCTTTGGTTCTCAGGCTATCTACCGTGCCATCAAAAAATACCGTGAAGATACCGGCAACCCGGTGGTTGTCTATATAGAAGGCATGTCTGCCTCAGGTGGCGTCATGGCAATGGTGGCAGCCAATAATATTTACGCCGACTACGGCAGCCTGATTGGCAGCATTGGTGTGCTTGGGCCTTCTCTCACCTACTTCAACAAACCTGTGGCGACCGATGGCGGGCTATTTGGTGGCGGTATTGTTACAGAAGGAGGAATCGAGCAAACGGCAATCACGGCTGGCCGGGGAAAAGACATCGGCAACCCATTCAGAAAACCCAGTGATGAGGAAATTGCCAATCTCAAAGCCGGGGTCAATAATGAGTATCAGAACTTCGTCAACCATGTTGCTAAAAACCGTAATATGGAACCCGAAATGATCCGTAACGAAATGGGTGCCCAGATTTTCGATAACAAAACAGCACAGGCTTACGGCCTGATCGATGCTACAAAATATCGCAGCGAGGCCATCGACAGCCTGGCAAAACTGGCCAAACTTGCTGATGACTACAAACTGGTCAAGCCTGTATACAGCAGGGAAAGCCTTATGAATCAGTTGCTTGGTGTTATCTACAAACCATCATCGCAACTTCAGTCAGGACAGCTTGCTGAACAACGGCTGCGTCAGCAGATCTGTGGCAATAGCCGCCAGTTAACGCTTGCTTATCATGGCTCCCTATCCAGTAGCATTTGCCGTTAGCAAGACATCGCCCCGTTTATGAGATCAAAAATACTCGCCGGGCTACTGCTGGCAGCCGTATCACTGCCCGCCTACACCGCGACAGTCAGAATGATGGGGGCAGGCAACGTCACGTGCAAGGAATGGACTCAATTGCGTGTTTCTACCGAGTATTTCAGTGCCGGCAACTGGGTGCTGGGGTTTCTCTCATCGACGGCCTGGAATACCGGCAAAGATATACTCTCCGGCAAAAAGGCGGAAACCCTGTTCAAGGCCGTTGACCAGTATTGCAGCAAAGAGCCAGATCAGAGCATCGCAGATGCCGCGGTAGAACTGGCCGATCACATGCTGGACAAAGCCTCACCTCAATAACTCCCTCTGGCGATATATTGAAATTTGGTGCGAATTCATTCGCAGAGAAAAGTTTCGGGCACCGGCTTTGTTCGAATGAATTCTAAGTTACAGGATTTGCACAATACGTTGTGCAGAATGCCCGCACCACTCCCCTTATTATCTGCATACCGCCAGTCTTTGTTGGGTTTCACTGTGCTCAACACCAGGCGCCTGCCATTTATTACCTGAAACCCTGAATTTACTGAACACCTTGTAATATGTATATATATTTAAATAAGTATCAATAAAAACAATATGATATTACTGTTATATAATGTAATTTATTACATATAAACTTAAAAATATTTAATTTAACAATATAATTAAAATCAATAAGTTATTGAATAAAGTTAAAGTATAAAAAATTCACATGTTTTACCCTTATTTAAGCTTGAAAGTTCTCAAAAAGTTCACTATCCTAGTAAGGGAGCATTATGAGAACTTTAAGGTAGCAAAACATGCTGACAACACAACAAAAACGGGTACTGGACTTCATTCGTGCCTTTATTCACCGTCA
>JAYEGM010000138.1:0-11676 GCA_034659075.1 Pseudomonadota bacterium | reverse complement strand
TTGCCTGTCATTTTCCTCTCGATTAAGAAAGAAAACCTTGAAACCATGAAACTTCTACTTTTTATAATTCTAGCCATCTTCCTTTCCAGCTGTGTGGTGCTGCCGCCAGAACCCGGAATAGGTGAGATGATTAGTTGGGATGAACTGCCCGGCTGGAAGAATGACCGTCATGCTGAGGCCTGGCCTGCGCTGCTTGAACAATGCAAGGTGCTGCCGAAGAAGAGGCCACAATGGGCAGATATCTGTAATAAAGCAGAATCTAAAGGCAATGTGAATGACGAGGCTGCACGCTTGTTCTTTGAGGCCGCTTTCATTGCGCATCGCATCAACCCTTCGAAGAAAAAAGATGGCAGTCCGGGAACCGGCCTGGTCACCGGTTATTACGAGCCCCTGCTTAATGGCAGGTCGGCGCGCAACGAACGCTATCGATACCCGCTTTATGCCGTGCCGGATGATCTGTTACGGATAGATCTTGCCGGGCTTTATCCCGCGTTATCAAAAATGAAGCTTCGAGGGCGTATAGAAGGAAAAAAAATTGTTGCCTATCATGACCGTGCGGCCATCGATGCTGAAGACACACCGCTTTTGGGAAACGAACTGGTATGGATTGATGACCCTGTCGCGGTCTTTTTTCTGCATATTCAGGGTTCGGGACGCATCCAGATGGACGATGGCAGCATGATGGCGGTTGGTTATGCTGACCAGAATGGCCAGCCCTACACATCGATAGGTAAAATACTCATTGAGCGGGGTGAAATCCCGCGTGAAGAAATCAGCCTGTTCACCATTCAAGAATGGATAAAGCAAAACCCACAGCAGGCCCGGGCACTACTTGAAAAGAATCGCAGCTATATCTTTTTTAGTATTCGTGAAAATGCAGAAGAAAATCCACGCGGCTCGCTGAATATACCACTAACACCTTCACGGAGCATTGCTGTTGATCCCGGCAACGTTCCCCTGGGCAGCCCCGTGTGGCTGGACACCAGCTATCCCCATGAGACAGATCACACTTTACAACGCCTTACCTTTGCTCAGGACACCGGTGGTGCGATCAAAGGTTATGCACGCGCCGATATGTTCTGGGGCAATGGAGAACATGCTGAAAAACTTGCGGGTGAAATGAAACAGCCGGCCGAATTATATGTACTATTGCCACGAAATGAGTCAAATAATTCTCGATAATATATAAGCCAGATTTATTGGCTTCGAAATCAAGTTAGAATTTATAATATGAGTAGTGACTTTTGTATCACATCTTCTCTTTATCCTGAATGTATATAGGAAACCTGACATGAAAGTTTATTCAATCAACATTGTACTCACTCGCTTACTGCTGCTGTTGCTCCTTGCCTTCACTCTTCAGACAGTATTTGCCGACGGCAAATCGCAATCGAGTGACAACGGCCTTGAATCGTTCGGAGAAATTGACAGTGCGCCGGTAATTGTCAATGGCGATATACTTTTCGAGGTGATTGGTATTCCTGCATACCCGGCAAAAAAACGCGCCGATAGAATTTCCGATACTATTGAGGATCTTGCCGCAGATGACACCGTTGATACAGAGAACATTAAGTCAAAAAAGATGACGGACCGTAACGAAATACTCTATGGCGATAGATTGATTTTTTCGGTATATGATCTCGATGCAAAATACCAGGGAATCGACAATCGTCAGATTGTAGCTGAAGCCTTTACAATAAAAATACGTGAGGGTATCAAGGCATACCGGGCCTCTCGAACCCCAGAGGCGTTAAAGAAGAACATCATTCATGCGGCACTTCGCACCCTGGCACTGGTCATTACCCTTTTCGGCTTTATGTGGCTGACCCGGCGCATAGTTAAGATGCTTGAAAAAATGTTCAAACGCCGCATGAAGAAGCTTGAAGCCAAATCAATGCGTGTGGTGAAGACTGAGCAGGTTTGGCATGTCATGCAGGGCATCATCAATCTGCTAAAGACAATGGTGGTACTGGGTTTAGTCTATGTCTTTATCAATTCTGTACTAAAACTCTTTCCGTTGACTCGTATTATGGCTCAACGCTTATTGCAACTGATCATTGACCCTCTTGAGTCCATTGCCTTCGGATTTCTTGAGTATTTACCCAGCCTGTTCTTTCTTGTCATCCTGTTTTTTGTAACGCGATATCTTCTCAAGTTGCTGCGTGGTTTCTTTTATACGATCAGCCTCGGCAATATGCGTTTACAGAACTTTGAAGCTGAATGGGCCTGGCCGACCTATCGTATTGTGCGCATTGTCGTCATTGTCTTCGCTGTAATTGTTGCCTACCCCTACATTCCCGGATCCAACTCGGATGCATTCAAGGGCATCTCCCTGTTCCTTGGCGTCTTGCTGTCACTCGGTTCAACATCGGTCATTTCGAATATCATCGCAGGTTATACGATGACCTACCGGCGCGCATTCAAGGTGGGTGACCGGGTGCGTATTGGCGAAACGGTCGGGCAGGTCACCGAGATACGGTTGCTGGTAACAAATTTACTGTCACTGAAAAATGAGAAAATCATCATTCCGAACTCAAAAATACTCAGCAGCGAAGTCGTCAACTACACGTCTCTCGCCAAAGAACAGGGCTTAATACTGCATACCAGTGTTGGTATAGGGTATGAAGTGCCCTGGCGACAGGTTGAGGCCATGCTGCTAGAGGCCGCGGCACGAACACCTGGTCTTATGAAAGAGCCATCACCGTTTGTATTGCAACAGGCATTGACTGATTTTGCAGTCACTTACGAACTCAATGCCTACTGCAAAGACGACAGCAAGATGCCATTGATGTATACCGAGCTTCACCGCAACATTCAGGACATCTTCAATGAACATGATGTGCAGATCATGACACCAAACTATGTCGCCGACACACCTGCGCCGAAGGTTGTGCCACCAGAACAGTGGTACGCATCACCGGCAACAAAACCCGAGTAGGGGGAAGTGCCAGGCAAGCATGACTAACGGCCAGCCTGTAAAAATGGAGATTTTCTGATCTGGACAGGACTGCTGGATATCTGCTGTAATCTACAAGGGTCTGATTTGTTATGTATCTCACTACCGATGACGATGATAATATAACTTTCAGAACTTCATTCCTTATAGGCATACATTTAAATAAAGCTGCTCATTGGTGTTCACTAGAAAAATCATGATTAAAGGAAAAAAAGAATCACCATCAAACATCGTTGACCTCAGTCCTATCCTGCGGCAAAAGGAAACTGAAATCGAATTGCTGCAGCAGACATTTACCGAGATAGGCAGCGAACTGAATCTGAACAATGTTTTTCAGATCGTTTCTGAACGTGCCCGCGAGCTGATTAACGCAGAAACCATCTTAATTCCCTTACTGGATAATAACCGTGAAACCTATACCTATCGCGGTGGCTCTGGTAAAAATGCAGAAGAAATAGTCGGCGAATCACTGCCGTTAAATTTTGGTGTTTGCGGTTGGGTGTGGAAGCATAAAAAACCCTGGTGGCGGGGGATGATGAATGAACTCAGTGATGATGAAAAAAATCGCTGGGAAAAAGAAGTTGGCAACATGCTGCTGGTACCGCTGCAGGGTAAAAAACATTTCCTTGGCGGGATTGCCGGCTTAAATAAAGTTGGCGGAAAAAACTTCAATAAAAAGGACCTGAATTTATTGCAGCTTTTTGCCGGCATTGTCTCCGTCGCAATAGAAAATGCGATGGTGGTTAAAAGTAATGATGATTTCCGCTCGGAACTTAAATTACTGAATCATCAGCTGGCTGATAATAACAAACAGCTGGAATACCTGTCCCTGTATGATCCGGTCACGGCATTGCCTAACCGATCCCTGTCCCATTACCGCTTAAATCAGGACATTAAAGATGCAGATATCAATGGATCTAATGTTGGCGTCCTGCTTATCGACATAGATCAATTTAAAGACATTAATGACACTTATGGTCATGAACAGGGTGACCATTTACTGAATAAAATTGCCCGGCGGTTTGAGCAGAGAATTCGAAACCATGAAACGCTGGCCCGCCTTGGTGGCGATGAATTTATTATTATGCTGCCGGATCATGGCAGTCATCAAACAATAAAACGTGCCGAGCAGTTTATTCATAGCCTGCAGGAAGCATTTGTCATCGAGGGCAATACTATCGTTGTCAATGCAAGCATTGGCATAGCCATCTACCCTGATCACGGAAAAGTATTCAGCCATTTATTAAAACATGCCGATGTTGCTATGTATGCTGCAAAAAATAGCAATGCCTCTTTCAAGGTCTACGACCCCGAGAGTGACCGGCTGGAGAAAGGACATTTAACTTTAGTCAGCGAAGTTCGCAAGGCATTGCAAGAGAAAAAATTTGAGCTCTATTACCAGGCAAAAATGAATGCCAGTGATGGTCAAATAGCCTCTGCAGAAGCACTAGGACGCTGGCATACTTCTATGCGGGGTGAAGTCTCACCTGAAATTTTCATCGATATACTGGCAGAAACCAATCTACTCGATGAATACACTTACTGGGCTATTGAAACTGTGCTTGCGCAGACAAAGAAATGGCAGACTGCTTTCAGGCCTATGCGCATCGCCGTCAACCTGTCACCCCACACGCTCATGCATCCTGATTTTAAACAAAGAATTGCTCAACTTATCAAAAATGATAAGGAAGGCGCCCTGTTAACTTTTGAGATTACTGAGAACCTGTTTTTATCCGATTTTGACCGTGTTGCCGATGTTCTTGAGTACATTCATTTTCTTGGTGTAGAGCTGTCGATAGATGACTACGGTACGGGTTATTCCTCACTAAACTTATTGCGCCGGCTGAAAGTAAGTGAATTAAAAATTGACCAGTCCTTTATCAAGGATGTTGTCCATAACAAGGACGATGAAGTGATTGTGCATTCTACAATTGAGCTGGCCCACAACCTTGGTTTAAAAGTAGTTGCTGAAGGCGTGGAAAATGAAGAGGCCCTGAAGCTATTGAAGAAATTAGGCTGCGATACAATACAGGGGTTTTTAATTAGCATGCCTTTGCCTGTAAAAGAATTTGATGAATTTTTAAGGAATCATCCGTATTAGTTTTCCAGCTTCTAATACTGGTCAGAGAATCCCTGCCAGAAACCGGGAGTAAGCTATACCTCAACCATCTTGATATGGGTGGTAGCGAAACATAATCAAACATAAGCAGAATTATATTGAGATACGCGAAATGAGTACTGGTGAATGAATTCAAAAGTTGAAATAACCGACACACTGACTAATTTCAGAATTAAAACCACAATGAGCGTGGCTATATTTGCACTCATTTTACTGACACCCTTTGCCATTAATCATTTTTATCAGGGCCGCTACATTCCGGGCAGCGGAGCTCTGCTGACGGAGGCTATATTTGCTGCTACTGCATGGAACTGCAGCCAGCATCGCTATAATCCACACCTTGTTTTCTGGGGAGTGGTGCCTGCTATCACCTTGTTTATTGTGCTTTCTTTGCTCGAACAGGGCGCAATGATTTCCTACTGGAGCTATCCTGCATTACTCGTTATTTATTTTATGCTTCCTGCTCCACATGCATGGGTAGCAAATGCCCTGTTCCTTGGAGTTGTTTATACTGTGGCATGGAACATCCTTGATTACTCATTCATGATCCGTTTTGTCATCACCTCTCTAGGTGTGAGTGCATTAGCCGCCATATTTATTAAAATTATTACCGAACAACAAAAAATGCTAGAAGATCAGGCCTTCACTGATCCTCTTACCGGGCTATACAACAGGATGCTGCTGGAAGATACGCTGGTAAAGGCTATCGAAAAAAACCATCAGTTTGACTCACCCATGACGCTTATCGCCCTCGACCTTGATCACTTCAAGCTTGTTAATGATGAACTTGGCCACGCGGGTGGCGACAGGGTGTTACGTGGTGTGGGAAAATTTCTTAAAAAACATGTACGCAATACGGATAAAATATTTCGCATAGGTGGCGAGGAATTTCTCATTCTCCTGTTTAATACTAACGCTGAGGATGGTCTTAAGCTTGCCGAGAAGCTATGCCGCAGCTTTTCATCCCAGTCACTCATTGAAGACAGGCCGATTACTGTCAGCGTAGGAGTTGCCACTCTGCAGACGGGTGAAGACTGGGAGAAATGGATGAAACGCTGTGATGAAAAACTCTACCAGGCCAAGCAGGATGGTCGTAATCTCGTTGTTTCCTGATAGCCCGAATATGGGCTATTTCTTGCCGGCTTCACTCTCTCGATGCCACCCTGGGTTTTCTGTTAGCGATTGTCTATCGTGCGAGTATTAGCTTAGAATAATAAAACATTCCATTCAGGATAAAATAACAATGAAGCCTCAACTTCTAACCACCATTCTATTATCGATATTTTCTCTTGGCAGCACCGTATATGCTCAGGAATACCTGCCAGATAAAGCCGGCGTCACCTCTGCAATGACGAAACAGGAATACTCTCCCTACGTCGGGCGGGAATTTCCGACCCGCGTACTGTTTGGGGATACACATCTGCACACGGCCGTTTCGGTTGATGCAGGGACCATGAACACGCTTGGGCAGGAAGCCGCACTCAGATTTGCGCGTGGTGAGGAGGTCATCACCACTCATGGATTGCGAGCGAAGCTGTCGCGACCGCTCGACTTCCTGGTTGTTTCTGACCACGCCGAAATGTATGGCCTGATGCCGGAGCTCCTGAAAGGTAACCCCGAGATTCTCGCGCAGGAAACGGGGAAGCGCTGGTACGATGGCCTGAAGGGAGGAGATCGCGACCAGGTCTTCAATACCGCGATGGATATTGTGGCCACACTGAGTGAGGACAAATTACCCATTGAAAGCGATAATATCGTCCGTGATGCCTGGCGTAACTACACGGCTCTTGCCGATAGCTACAACGAACCGGGCCGCTTTACTGCGCTGATTGGTTACGAGTGGACCGCCATCGGTGGCTACAACCTGCATCGCAACGTGATCTTCCGTGGCGATGCCAGCATGGCCAATCGCACTGTGCCTTTCTCGCAGTACGACAGCAAGAACCCGGAAGACCTGTGGAAAGCCCTGGCTGCATTTGAAAAGGAAACAGGTGGCGACGTCCTCGCAATTCCACACAACGGCAATCTTTCCAATGGACGTATGTTTACTGTCGAGACGTTTGACGGTAAGCCCCTTACTGCGGAGATCGCCGCACTGCGGGCACGTATGGAGCCATTGGTAGAGGTGACACAGATCAAGGGCGACAGCGAAACCCATCCGCTACTATCACCCAACGATGAGTTTGCCGACTATGAGACCTGGGACAAGGCGAACCTCAATGGCACAGAACTCAAGAAGCCGGAAATGCTGCAATGGGAGTATACCCGCGAGGCGTTGAAGACCGGCCTGCTGTTGGAGCAGGAACTGGGAATCAATCCCTTCAAATTTGGCATGGTCGGCAGTACTGACTCCCATACTTCCCTGTCCACAGCCGAAGAAGAGAACTTCTTTGGCAAGCATTCGGGGGTGGAACCAGAACCGCACCGCTGGGAGCATCTCGTCATTGAGGCACCCGATCCGAGTCTGAGTATCTATGGCTGGCAGCAGGCGGCCTCAGGCTATGCGGCAGTGTGGGCGACAGAAAATACACGTGAAGCGATTTTCGATGCCATGCAGCGCAAGGAGACCTACGCCACTACGGGATCACGCATGACCGTACGGTTCTTCGGTGGCTGGGAATTTGAACAAGCGGATGCCCAGTCAAGGCTGCCAGCAGGTGCAGGCTATGCCAGGGGCGTTCCGATGGGTGGTGATCTACGTTCTGCCCCGAAAGGCAAGGCACCAAACTTCCTGGTCGCAGCCATGAAAGATCCCTACAGCGGCAATCTCGACCGCATCCAGATCGTAAAGGGCTGGCTGGACAGTACAGGAAAGCTTCATGAGAAGGTGTATGATGTTGCGTGGAGCGATGCAGACAAGCGTAAACCAGGCAAGAATGGCAAACTGCCAGCAGTCGGCAACACCGTTGATATCGAAAATGCAACCTGGAGCAACAGTATCGGTGATCCTGAACTGATCACAGTGTGGTCAGATCCTGATTTCGACCCACAACAGCACGCTTTTTACTATGCCCGTGTGATCGAGATTCCGACACCCCGCTGGACCGCCTACGAGGCAAAGCGTTTTGCTATAAAAATGTCAGAAAAGGTGCCGATGACAACCCAGGAACGCGCCTATACTTCACCGATCTGGTACACACCCCAATCCTGTGACTCTCAACCGCATCTATGCAAATCTGAAACCGCATCTATGTAATCTTGATTAACCCTGTCATTGTGAGCAGCAAAGCAATAAGCTATCAGATTAGAGATCATTAATGTAACAATCAAGGGAGCAGAGTCATGATTTCAACTAAATTTTCATCTGTATGTATGGTTATGGCATTGACGGCACTGCCGGCAACAGCCCAGATACCCGCAGCTTCGGATACAAAAGAAGTCCTGCACGACGCTTATACGGGCAAAAGCTATTCGCCCTATGCCCAGCGTGGCTTCCCGACCCAGGTGTATTGGGGTGACACCCATCTCCATACTGCTTTATCTATGGATGCAGGTGCATTCGGCAACAGGCTCGGCCTTGAAGAAGCGTACCAGTTTGCACGCGGCGATGAAGTCGTATCATCGACCGGCATTCCGGTGAAGCTGTCCCGGCCGCTTGATTTCCTGGTCATTGCTGATCACTCGGACAACATGGGCATGTTCCCTGATCTGCTGGCAGGCAAACAGCATATCCTGGCTGATCCTACCGGTAAGGACTGGTACGACCGGATTCAGGCGGGAGAAGGCGTCGGCGTCGCACTGGAGCTTATTGGCAAATTTTCCCAGGGGAAGTTTCCTGAGGCCCTGATATATACCCCGGACTCGGTACCTTACAAATCCGTCTGGCAGGCAACCATCGATGCGGCTGAGAAGTATAACGACCCGGGACAGTTCACTGCCTTCATCGGTTATGAATGGACTTCGCTGGTCAAGGGCAACAATATGCACCGTGTAGTCATGTACCGTGACGATGCAACGAAAGCCTCGCAGATGGTCGCTTATACAACCTATCCACCTCATGGCAGCAACAATCCGCGTGATCTGTGGAAGTGGCTGTCATCTTACGAGGAGAAGACAGGAGGCGACGTGCTGGCAATTGCTCACAATGGCAACCTGGCGAACGGCATCATGTTTCCACTGGAGGCGCAGTATGATGGCAAGACCCTCGATGCTGAATACGTGACACAGCGCGCGAAATGGGAACCGGCATACGAGGCCACCCAGATCAAGGGTGACGGTGAAACACATCCATTCCTGTCACCTGACGATGAGTTCGCGGATTATGAAACCTGGGCTATCGGCAATCTCGATGTTTCTGTAGCAAAGACTAATGAGATGCTGGCAGGTGAATATGCACGAGAAGCATTGAAGCGCGGTCTCGCTATTGAGACAAAGCTCGGCACGAACCCGTACAAGTTCGGCATGATTGGCTCTACAGACAGCCACACCTCGCTGGCGACTGCCCAGGAAGACAACTTCTTCGGCAAGCACAGCGGATATGAGCCAAATCCTGAGCGTATGTCACATCCTTTCATGGAGTCATCCGCAGGAACCATCTATGCATGGCAACAGGTAGCATCGGGCCTGGCTGGAGTCTGGGCCACTGAGAACACCCGTGAGGCGATCTTCGACGCGATCGAGCGGAAAGAAATATATGCTACAACGGGCAGCCGCATGGCGGTGCGCCTGTTCGGTGGCTGGGAGTTCAGCGATCAGGATATCAACAGCCGTTCTCCAGCCAACGCAGGATATATGAAAGGTGTTCCGATGGGCAGCGACTTGCCGGCAATCCCGGCCAGTGCCAAAGCACCAAACTTCATGGTGTATGCACTGCGTGACCCCAGAGGCGCCAATCTTGACCGTATCCAGATCATCAAAGGCTGGACGGACAGTAAAGACAAAGGACACGAAAAGGTCTATGATGTGGCATGGTCAGGGGATCGAAAGATCGATAAAAAAGGCAAACTGCCAGCAGTGGGCAACACAGTGGATGTGAAACATGCGAACTGGACCAATACCATCGGTGCGTCAGAGCTTGCTACCGTGTGGACGGATCCGGACTTCGACCCGAAACAGAAGGCCTTCTACTACGCCCGAGTGCTTGAAATACCGACACCACGCTGGACCACGTATGATGCCTTCCGTTTCAATGTCCCGCTTCCGAAAGGCGCGCCGACATCAACTCAGGATCGTGCCTATACATCACCTATCTGGTATTCGCCTAAGGGCTAGATTCCGGATTACTCACCACCACGTCATTGCGAGGAGCATAGCGACGAAGTAATCTCTTAAACTTGATGCCAAGCCACAGAGATTGCCGCGCTTCGCTCGCAATGACAGTATCCTAAAGTTGATTTCTGGAGTTAATCCTTGTTAAAAAAATGGCTACGCGAGCCCCTGCTGCATTTTCTGCTGATCGGGGCCGCACTGTTTATCCTTTATGGTCTGCAAAATGACGAAACTGTCGATAACGATACCCGTATCGTCATCAGCGAGGCCGATATCGATCGTCTGCTCACCCTTTGGGAAAAGAAGTGGCAGCGCCCGCCAGGCCAGTCTGAGCTTGATGGCTTAATCGAAGCACAGATTCGCCAGGAGGTGTTATATCGTGAGGCACTGGCGATGGGGCTGGATAAAGAAGACTCTATCGTGCATCGACGCCTGGCCCAGAAGGTGGAATTCATTTTTTCTGATATTGCCTCACAGGCCGAGCCGACCGATTCCGAGCTGACTGACTATCTTGCGGCGAATGCCGACAAGTTTGAGACACCTGCTCGCATCAGTTTCCAGCAAATTTACCTGAACAGCGACAAACGCGGCGATCACGCACAGAGTGATGCAAATCACTTACTGGATAAACTGACACAGCCAGATTCATCTGTTGATATTATGACTGCCGGCGATTCATTCATGTTTGGCCAGCAGCATGAGAATCTAACGGAACACGGTGTGGCGCGACTGTTCGGCAAAGACTTTGCGAGCAAGTTGTTCAGCCTGCCATCGGGTGCTTGGCAGGGCCCGGTTCGGTCCGGCTATGGCCTGCACCTGGTTCAAATCAGCAACAGGACAACACCCATTCAGCCGTCACTGGATGCGGTGCGACAAAAAGTATTAAACGAGTGGCATACACAGCAACGGCAAATCATGAATGAGCAGTTTTACCAGAATCTGCGAACACGTTACGAGATCGTCATTGAAGACATTGCTACGAAAGATAAAGTTGCCAGGAGCGCTGATTCAGGCTCAAGCCAATGATCGCAATGATACAAAGAACGGTTATCGCCCTCGTCTTATTTTTCTCCGCCACGGTCTCTTTTGCCGATGAGATTCGACCCGGCTACCTGGAGCTTAAAGAAAACAGCCAGGATATCTTTTCCGTGTTATGGAAAGTTCCGGCTAAAGGCGACAGGAAATTAAGCTTACGTGCGCAGCTGCCGGAAAACTGTATAGAAATTACTCAGCCGAATAGCCAGTTAGTCAATAGTGCTTATCTACAGCGCTGGATAGTAGCTTGTGAAGGGGGGCTTTTAGAAAAAATACTTTCAATCAGCGGTTTAAAAACGACCAATACCGATGTCCTGCTGCGGCTGGAATTTATTGATGGCAGCTCACAGTCTGTACT
>JAYEGM010000137.1:0-11690 GCA_034659075.1 Pseudomonadota bacterium | reverse complement strand
CTCTTCAGCTAAATACTCCAGGGCAGTCTGTTTTGTCGCGCTTGCTGGTAAAAAATCAAGCAGCCCTTTTCCATCCAGGGAATCAAAACTGTATACAATAACTTCATCGAACCTCCCTTTCACCAGTTCATCAACCTCTTTTAATATCTGATCTTTATGTTGGTGATCAACATAATAGCTCTGCTTGAACTGACTCAGGTGCTCACTTTCCTGTTCCCTCATTCCATTAATACCAGCTACTACATCACTTATCCTCATTGCATCCCAGTTTGGACTCTCCCTCCTCACATGATCTATCCATCCATAATCAAAACTCCACTCACCATTCTTAAACTTTCTGATCGAGGTACCGACGTCGCTACACAGAATATCTGGATATCTGACTCCAAATTCTTTTATCGCATTTTCGGTGAGAGCAAGGTTTCGTCCCGTTACATAAACAACGAGTACATCATCTCTTTCGCTGAGTTCATTGAAGAGATCGATAGCACCAGGATCCGCTGGCCAGCTACCGTTCGGAAGTAATGTCCGGTCAAGATCGGTCGCAAGAATTTTCATGCTGGTACTCCGCAGTGGTTATATTGAAATCGACAAAGGGTGACCATCAGAATTTAAGACTCAAATGACATCAGGACTTCTTCGCCAGTACCCTCATTCTGGGAAACCGTGAAGCTGTGATTACGTAAATTAGCCTTCAACGTTGCAGTAGCTTCCGGGTGCTGCCAGGTAATGTGTAATAACCCGGGTTCAGTCTCGATGACCTTCATCTCTCCTTTGAACGCCGGTGAAGTGTTACGTAGCCGGATCAGCTCAAGCTGGTCCAGTACAATGGGCCGTTCCAGTCCGGTATCAATGTCGATTAATTTTAAAGTGGTGCGGTTAATTTCTTTGTGTCCTGCAGTACGTCCTCTTTCCGCTGCTGCATAGTCGTTTGTACCGGCAAATAGATCCAGGTACCACACCTGTGGGACACCGGGCATAAACATCTGAATGGCGCGTGCCAGTCGCAGCTTTTGCTCGTCCTCTCCAAGAGCGCTGAAGAATGTAGCATTGACCTGGTAGTAATCGATCTTGTTGCCATCAGCGTCGTACAAATTCTTGGTCAGACCGCCTCGTTCAATAATAGACTCGACAGTGGCTTCGATCTGTTCATCGTCCAGCAGACCCTGTCTATAGGAATCATTGACTTGTTTACCTTTGAGGTCAAGTACCGGGATGCCGTCATGGCTACCTAGCATGTTGATAGTCTGTAGTCCCTTGGCATGGATATCCTGGATCCAGCGTATTAAAGCCGCATTATTACCCTGATCCAGGGCATTGATCACGAGCCCCGGAAAAAAGAAGTCATAGATGGGATAACCTTCTTGCGCAATCTCTTCATGGATACCGGCACCATATTCAGCATGAATCTCTGGAAAGATAATTAACTCATATTTCTGCGCCATTTTCCGCAGGCGTTCCAGATATTCCCAGGTGCCGGGCCGGTTGAAAAAATTGGCCTGGCCGGGTTCCTTATGCAGATATGCGAAAGCGTCGAGGCGGATTATCCTGGCACCGTACTTGCTGAGTTTGCAAAGCGTCTCATCGTAGAACTCCCAAACCAGTTCAGAACGGGCATTGAGATCCATCTGACCAAGAAATTCACGTTTGTGGTAAACGGCCCCGATTACAGCATCCTTATGATGTGCCAGGTGCTCCAGATCCACAGATTCCAGATGGCCCTTATTCTCAATGACGGTCTTTACGTGATTCGCAATAGCCAATGCCTCATGTGGATCGATCCCCTGTATATGGGCAAAATCATCGGCAGTGATCTCATCGAACTCCACTTTTTGATAAAAGGTGTTCCAGTAAGCCTTTAGCTCGCCATCCGGGAAACGTAATTTAAGAATGGGCAGACCTGGCTTTCTCATAAAGAGCTTATCAAGGTGTTCTTTATTCGGCACGATGTGGTCGTTTTCTCCCATAACACCATGATCCTTCCAGAATTCATTCCAGTCGATAAAAAAGTCCCGGTAAGGTGAATCATTTCCATTCTGCAATAAATCGACGAACTGTGGAGAACGTACGGAAAGATGATTGAGCACGAAATCAAGCTTAATCTGGATACCGAGCTTGTGTAGTTCGTCCAGATCCTGAGGACTCACAAGTTCTTCATTGATATCGTAATCAATGACGGAAAAGCCACGGTCCAGATCGCTATGAAAAAGGGTGGGTAGGATATAGAACAAAGAAAAAGTATCTTTAAATTCCGGTCGCTTGAGCATCTCTACCGTATCCGCGAGATTTCGGCCAAGACTATCAGGGTAAGCGTTAAACATTACGCCTTTCGGTAATTCTGTTTTAATCTTCATAAGTTCGGTTACTGATGTTTCCTCTTAACTCTTGTATTTATGGCTATCACTCTTCTAGTGCTTTACAAGCATCGAAAAAATCATAATGTTCTATTGCCTCAAGAATTCCAAAAGCATGGCCCTTGTCAGAAAAATAAATTCTCTCCTGATCGACTAGTTGAGATAGTTCTTCATTATGTCGGTTACCAACTACAACAGCCAATGTATTACCTCTCATCATGTCTTCATCAGCGCCAGAACCACCGGCAACAAGAATTTGCTCTAAAGGAATATCAAGCCTTTGTGATACATATCGTAAAGCCTGCCCTTTGGAGGCACGTGATGGGACAACATCAAGGAACTGGCCAAAGGATAGCACGACATTGGATGTGATTTCCTTCTGTCTTAGTAAACTGACTATCTCTTCAATTGTTGGTGCTAACTCCGGGTCATAATAATATGAAGCTTTAAACGGCGTCTGTTCAACTTTCGGTTGAGATTTCAGGCCGGGTAAATCACCAAGTATGCGTCGTATTCGCTGGCCGCTCCAGTCATGATCAACATGATCCGCCCAATAGTTATCCTCTGTCAGATATTGACCGTAATGTATACGAGTCCCCAGACTACTGATCAATATATCGGGTGTTGGTATACGGTGTTTTTTCATTATTGCCAATGCTGAATCGATACGACGGCCAGTGGCTATTCCAAAAGTGACGCATTTCCGATTCTCTTTTATGGTATTGGCAAAGCGTTTTAAAGCCTTTGGATTGCCTATGAGGTTTTGATCCAGGTCGCTGAATATAGCGCGGTCACGGTAACGAATTGTGCGAGTGGGTCGTCTACCTGGTATCGGATTGAATTTGTCAGGTAATTCATTAACTTTTTTTAAATAGGTCTTCACATGCGCTTTCCATGAATAATGTTTTCTGACTCCTTTAATGCCATTCTTAGCTTTCTGAGACCAAATTTTCTTATTTTGTAACAATTTCAGCAGCGCATCGGTTATCGCAGACTTATCCAGAGGGTTAACTAACTCACCATTTTTACAATTTGCAATAATATCCACTGGACCACCGTTCTCTGTGGCAACAACAGGCAGGCCACTGGCTGCTGCTTCTAAAAGCGTCAGACCAAATGGTTCGGTCAAAGCGGGATTTATAAAGACACCCCTGGAAGTTGCAGCAAGACGATATATTGCTGGCACTTCATCAGATTGATGAGTTTTAGGTACTGCCACTCTTCCATACAAGTTGTAGTAATCAATAAATAACAGAATGTTGGTTAGTACCGACTGGGCACCGCTCTCCATATCTCTGATATCGTCACGACATCCCGCGACAATCAATAAATTGGCCACTTTCTGTAATGCTTTTGAGTCCCCATAGGCTTCTATCAGAGTAAGAATATTTTTGCGCTCATCGGGCCGTGATAGAGCTAGTATTAATGGCTTATTGGGATTATTTAAAAACTGTTTCAATTGCGAAGCAAAATTTGTCTTTTCATTTCCTTTTGGTGGCCTAAATAAAGTCAAATCGGTACCAGGCGGGATGACACACATACGCTCTGGGTCATAATAATTGTACAGGCCATACTGCGCTTCAATTTCATTATGGGTGCTTGTAATCACCAAATCAGCATTTGCCAGTATTTCCTCTTCTGCATCAATGCGTCTTTCCATGTTATATGTGAGTTCAATTTCCTCACGTGACACCCCTCTAGCCAATAGGCGTTTACGTTTATCTCGTCCAAGAGAATGGCCAGTATGAATTAAGGGAACACCGAGTAGATTCGCAAGACGCACCCCGACATAACCAGCGTCGGCATAATGGCTGTGCACCAGATCTGGCATGCATGGTTGTTCGTTAAACCAACTGGTCAGGTTATCCATGAAGCTATCGAGATGATCCCACAGTTGTTCCTTTGGGATATATTCTTCAGGGCCTGCATCTATGCGAACAATTCTGACCTTGTCAACAAGTGCCTCAATAGGATTGTCATAATCATTGCTGATGTTTGAGTCGATAATACGACGGGTGATGAGATCAACCTGTTGGATTTCATCACATTCTGCAAGAGCCTTAGCAAGATCAATCACGTATTTGGTCTGACCGCCAGTGTCTGCATCACGGCCAAGCTCGAGATCAGTGCTTCGAATCAGCCCATGAATGCTTATGAGCACCAAGTATTTTCCCTTGTTATTTTTTTTCATTAATATTTATTACTTCATGAATTCTATGTATGAAAACTATATCTCAGTCAGCTATATGATGTGAAATCATTGTCAATGAAACCACTTGGGCTAAAGTTTGTTTGTTTTATAAGGCAAACCCGTATATCAATATCGAATGTACTACATGCTCATCTTAATGCATTCAGCTACACATCGACACCATCAGTCTGCAAATACATAGATAAATGCCCCAAATCACTTTTACAGCACTTACCATCAGGTTCCTGAAAGCAATACCACAAATACCAACTTCGTTAGTACAGAAGCTTATTTCCAATCTCTGTCACTTAAATCCTACACCCAGGTCGCAATCTCGCTGGGTGAGATTTTTTGTATACTGTAGAATATTACTGAACGACAGCTTTGTCTTGCGGTTTCAACCGATCGATGCAACACATTGGCTGTTTCCGAGACATGGCAGGCAAAACTAAAGATCAGTAAATAGTTTTAGACTTTTCAATAGCAGATATTTTTTTGAAATAGGAAAAATGGCTGAATTCGTCTGTGGGCCCAACCGATCAACACAACATTTGCATTAAACCTTTCCTCTTTAGTCCTCCCATCGACCAAAACCCTTGATAGATATCTCGTGTTCGTTGAATGAACCTTTTTCAGCGTACAGATGACATGAATTACACTGGCTGAGATTGCCACCCACTTCGGGAAGATTAATTATTCGTTTCGGTATCTCCCTGTGTTCATGTCTGAAGTAAGGTATTTCTGTAATCCGTAGTGGAGACGGCATGTTTATATTCTGCAGGCTATTCATGATTTTTCTTGAGCGTCTATAGCTTGAAGTATCTGCAGCATTACTTGTCAGATATTCAGTTAGTCGCTGTTCATCCTGCGCATCCAGCTCTGCATTGTCGCCAAAATGATCGGCCAGACCAGTCATAACCTGTTGCCATGATGAAGCAGGCAACAGACCAGGTGGATAAGCAAAGTGACAGCTACCACATTCTTCTGCGTATAAAGCATTCGTTACGGGTGCAACACCGGTAGATTGTGCTTTCATTTTTTGCCACTTTTCTGTGCCATAAGTATGGTCATCATCGTCGCTCCAGGCACCTTGAATGCTCATTCCAAGAGTGCCGACCAGTGCTAAAGCGGCAGTAGAAAAAATCAGTGTTTTCATTTTTTGATCTCCTTTAAAGACTTTTCAGATATCGAGTAATTTCACCCTTTTCCTGCTCATTACACTCACGGCCCAGGGTCCACTTGCAGTTACGTTTGAACCATTTAGCCGTTTTTTTAGGATCAACGAAGCGATCGGAATTTACTGAGGGCGCCATGGGCTTGATCGGCTTGCCAGTACGAACATGTTTGCCAGCCTGGCGAGGATTGCCTGTGTGGCAACTTGCACAGCTGCGTGGCTGTCCTGAAACAGTGTATTCCTGGTTCCATAACTGCTTGCCACGCTCTGCTGTGAATCCTGGCGGTTCAACTGAAGTATTCGGCAGTGCAGTAATCGGTAGTGTCATAATGGCTGCCATAATCAGATTTGGAAGTATTCTCTTCATGATTAATTCTCCTCATGGGTGTCGAGTACCCGCTTGTAACCAGTGACCATCGCCTTAGCCAGGTTTTCGCGGTGTAAAAGGCTCTCAATGATGACGCCAGAAATATGTATGAAGGCCAGGAAGAGGGTGAAGTTGGCAAAAAACTCATGAGTTTCTTCGAATGCCTCTTTCATGAACTCGCTGGTATTTGTAAGCATCCCGGCAAGTGGGCCAGCCTGTTCTGCCGCCGCAAAGATAGCCAATCCAGTAAATGAGGTCAGTAACAGACTGGCAATGAGTAGAAGTATCATTACCCCACCCGCCGGATTGTGACCAAGATAACGTCGGACACGAAAATTCAAGGTATCTTTGAGGAAGTTGCGAATACTGGATAGTGAGTAGGTAAAATCTGAGAATCTTGCATAGCGTGGACCGATAAACCCCCACACCAGGCGCAATGACAAAAGGCCTAGAATAACGTAGCCTGCCAAAGTATGGATAGAAAGAATATCCTCTTCGGTAAGGTAGGCCACAGTAAAGGCAAGCACTAGCCCCCAGTGAAAAATCCGCACAAAGGGGTCCCAGACTTTGATGGTTTTTTGCTGCTTCATAATTATTAATCCTGATATCTCATTAGCTTGATGATAAGTTTACGCAAAGCGGCCTGAAGGGGCGCTTAAAGAAAATTTAAGCTGAGGTTAAGGTCCAGTTTGAAAGAATGCATGTCCGGTTACTCGTTCAGGTAGGTTGTTATGAAATCTATACGCAGAATAAGAGCTGTTTTTCTCATGCTAGTGTGGTCATCAATGCTGATATCTGGTGCATCCTTAGTAATGGCTGATGATATAAGAGGCATGCAGGTACCGGATGAGATCGCCTCTCTCAGAGACCTGCTTGCGGTGGTGGATAAAACACATCAAGGACGCATTCTTGAAGTTGAAATGGAACGGGAAAATGTCGGTGGAATAGAAATATGGGTCTATGAAGTCAAGTTATTGACCCGCAAGGGAAAGGTATATGAACTCGAATACAATGCCATCACACTAGAACTACTGAAAACTGAAAACTGATTTGAGATGAGAGCGCTAGTTATTGAGGATGATATTGATGTCGCCAGGCAGCTGGCCGATACCTTGCGTCAGGCTATGTACGTCGTCGATATTGCGTACGACGGTGAGGAAGGTCAGTTCCTTGGTGACACGGAATCATATGATATTGTATTGCTGGATATCGGTCTGCCGAAGCGTGATGGGTTGAGTGTATTGCAACAATGGCGAAGAACGGGACGGGATATGCCTGTTCTAATTTTGACAGCACGTGATACCTGGCGTGAAAAGGTAGCGGGACTGCGCGCTGGCGCAGATGACTACCTGGCCAAACCTTTCGAACTGGAAGAGATGCTGGCACGTGTGGAGGCACTCATTCGCCGGTCAGCAGGACATGCCAGCTCGGTCATCGAGATGGGGCCACTCGCTCTTGATATCAGCGCCGCACGGTTAACGGTCGCTGGTCGTCCGGTTGAGCTGACGGCACTTGAATTTCGTACTCTTGCCCACCTGATGCAGCATTCCAGGCGGATTGTTTCGAAGACCGAGCTGACAGAACATCTTTATGAGCAGGATTTTGATCGTGACTCAAATGTCATCGAAGTACTGATTAATCGCCTGCGTAAAAAAATTGGTCCTGAGTTGATTAAAACGCATAGAGGACTGGGCTATCAGCTGGTGGTGCCGGGAGCGGATGCGTAACTCACTAACACTTCGACTGATTACGACCTCATTCGTCTGGGTCGCCTCAGCTCTGGCAGTGGCCGCCCTGCTGCTGATATTGTTGTTTCGAGGATACATTGAAAAGCGTTTTGAAGACTCGTTACAAGGGAACCTGGAAGAACTGGTTGCTGCAAGTAATGTGACCGCTGAGGGTACGTTTCAGATGAGCTGGCGTCCAACAGATCCACGCTTCAATCGTCCTCATTCCGGCTGGTATTGGGAAATACGTCAATCAGATGTCATAGCTTCCCGTTCGGATTCGCTGTGGCGAGACTATCTACCTGTAACGGAGCCGGCAGAAGGTGTTATTCCTGACTTACAGGAACTTACAGGCCCTGAAGACGAACCTTTACTGGCACTGGTACAGAAAATAACTTACCCACAATCGAAGCGCCCACTATTGTTCATGGTAGCCGGCCCTGTGTCCGATATCGAACAGGATGTTCGTGCATTTTCAATTCAGGTGGCTATTACGCTGTTTGTTCTCGGGCTGGGTCTTTTGCTGGCAGTGTGGTTCCAGGTGCGCTTTGGATTGCGGCCATTGCAGACATTGAAGCGGGCACTGGCCGATATTCGCCAGGGTAAGACAGAGCGGTTACCGCAAAACTTTCCCGAGGAAGTGCAACCGATGGTCAGCGAATTGAATGCTCTGCTGGATCACAATGCATCCTTGCTGCAGCGAGCCAGGACACATGCAGGAAATCTTGCCCATGCACTAAAGAACCCATTGACTGTCATTCGTAACGAGAGCAGAGATATGGAAGAGAAAAAGAATCGCATCATCAGGCAGCAAACTGATACGATGGCGGCAAGCATGGACAGGTATTTATCACAGGCTCGTATAGCTGGTACTGCAGGTGTAATTGGGGCACGTGCAGATGTTGGGATAATTATTAAGGATCTTGTTTTCAGTATGGAACAACTCTACCGGGAACGGCAAATTGAAATACGTCAGACTCTTCCTGCTGATTGCTGGTTCCAGGGTGAGGCAGAGGATCTTGAAGAGATGCTGGGTAACCTGATCGACAATGCCTGTAAATGGGCAGGCAGCAGGGTCGATATTACTGCAGAATGCACCGGTGACCGATTAACTATAGACATTGAAGATGATGGGGTTGGCATACCTGAATCTCTCCATCATGAGGCCCTGCAAAGAGGTCATCGTCTTGATGAAGCCATCTCCGGCAGTGGTCTTGGGCTGGATATCGTTCGAGATATTGCAGAGCTGTATCGTGGTTCACTTCAACTACAACAGGCATCACTGGGCGGAGTTTGTGCGCTGCTTGATCTACCTGCTGTGAGTTGCAATCAATAACTCGATTAAGACTTTTTTTACCACCGGGGTCACGCAGGAAAACAGAGAATGAATCATTTTCTGAATGCCCGGTTTTCCCTGCAATCACTATATTTCGCCAGTCCTCCTGACACTTACTTTAGGTCAATTAACAGGTGTCCACAAAAACTTAGCAGGACAATTTGGCCGAAAACACCGATTAGAATTAGTTCCCTAAATGTCTGCTTAGGAGCATTTGCGCTATTCAAATATATTTTCTAGATGACCGCCATGTCTCGATTGGTCCTGCCCCGAATTGGTGGACACTTCTGAAATGACCTAAAGTATGGGTCTGGAGGTGTGTTATGGGTAGAACGAGGAAATACAAGCGGTACAGCCCTGAGTTCAAACGTGAAGCATTAAAACGTGCCTGTGAAGACGGTACAACAGATAAGCAGGTCTGTGAGGATCTTGGGATTAGTGGCCGTCAACTTTTACGATGGCGAGATGAGTTCAGGTTATTAGGTAATGATGCGTTTCCTGGTAAAGGCCACAGTCGAGATGAAGAAGTCACCCGACTGAAGCGTGAACTGGCTAAGGTTAAACAGGAGCGAGATTTTTTAAAACATGCGGTGGTGTTCTTCGCCAAGGAGTCGGAATGAGATACCAATGTATCGATCGACGCCGCAACTACTATCCGATCAGGATGATGTGCAGAGCACTCAAGGTATCCCGGAGCAGATACTATGCCTGGCGAACACGGCCTGAAAGCCATAGAGATAACATAGACCGTACGTTAACCCAGACGATACGAGTGATACATCATGAAAGCAAAGGGGTTTATGGTGCGCCAAAGATACGTGCAGAACTCAAGGCACAAGGCCTCCACGATGGGCGTCATAAGGTTGCTCGATTAATGCTACTAGCCGGACTAAGAGGCTGCCCGCAGCGACGTTTTAAGGTCACAACCCAACCTGATCCAAGCCACTCTGTGGCTAAGAATTTACTCCAACAAGACTTTACAGCAGAGGGTCCCAACCATCGGTGGGCAGGCGATATTACCTATATCAACACCCAGCAGGATTGGCTTTATTTGGCTATCGTGATGCACCTTTATTCGCGTCGTATTGTTGGCTGGTCAATGGACCGATGGATAAGCCGCCACCTGGCCATTGATGCCCTTAACATGGCGTTAGGCTCTCGTATGTCAGAGGAGAAGATGATCCATCATTCTGACCGGGGGGCACAATATACGAGTGATGACTTTCGCAGCGAGCCTGATAAGCATGGAATTCAATGTAGTATGAGTGGTCGTGGTAACTGCTATGATAATGCAGTGGTCAAAAGTTTCTTTGGCTTATTAAAACGTGAACGGGTTAACCGGGTACGTTATCGTACGAGAGATGAAGCTCGTGCAGATATATTCGAATATATTGAGTGCTTCTACAATCGAAAACGTCGTCATAGTTACGTAGGATATATCAGTCCGGTAGATTTTGAAGAGCAGGAAACTGGACTTAACTATTGGTCCACTTTTTCGGGGCAAAACCACGATTGCCGTCATTAGGGCTGCCCTTATCACTCCGATATAACAAGGTCCGCTATTGGCTGCGATCGCAACCCATTGCCGTCATTGCAATTTTGTAAGAGCAGCTTGTGTATTGTATTTATTCAATTAACACAATGAGAACCAATTGAGAGGATTAAATATCTGTATAACAACGTCTTGCCATCACATTCTGAATAAGAATCTCAACTGAAGTGCCTACTCAATTCAAATATATCTTGACAAAACTAGTCAACTATGTTATAAGCTGTTGATTAATAAGTAATATATAGTTACTTTTGTTCTGGTGCAGAAGAATAGGTAAGCAATCGATTAAGCCTATCACCCTTATCAGAACAACTCCTTATAATCAGATAAAAGGAGAATAATAATGAGAAATCTCAGATGGGTTAAGACATTCGTAAGTACTTTCACGGCATTTAATGTATCGGCAACATTTTTCAAAAAAAGTTTTTTCTTTATTTTTATCATATATACGACCCTGTATCGATCCTATGATCAACAGGCAGCTGCTTAATATGGCAAATAAATTAAACAAACATTTGAAAGAGGGAAATCCACATGTGTGATATTCAACTTGTTGATGTAACAATTCATATCGATCGTGATGTTAGTAATGAAACCCACAACCAGGTAGAGGCCTCACTGCGGAGCTTGAATGACGTTGTCAGCGTGCATATGCCAAAGGATAGGCGCCATCTGATTATCGTTGGATATAATCCTGACAAGACCAACTCCCTGGTTCTCCTGGCGTTGGTACGAGAGTTGGCAGGTCGCTCTGAATTGGTTGGCGGTTTCTAAGTAAGGGAAATTTTCTTACTTGTTACACTGCTTAGTGATGGTAGTAAGATAAATCATCACTCCATGGTCTTGTTAAGGCTAGAGTAATGCCGTCTAACATGATGGCATCTGCACAGGCGTCGTTATAATTCGGATGTAGTGCTGAGCCATCATGCGGGGACTACTGTTTGCATTTTTTTCTGTGGCGTATCTCTACTCTTTGCTAGAGTCCTGAC
>JAYEGM010000136.1:0-11794 GCA_034659075.1 Pseudomonadota bacterium | reverse complement strand
GAGTGACTTTTCTTTGCTTGCTCAAAGAGAAGTAACCAAAAGAAAGAGCACCCGCAAGCTTGCCCATAATAAAAGGCATTATGGGTTCCCTGCGATGCTCAGATAAGCTGGCGGGGTGTGAACTCGCCCATGAAGGGCGAAACACTCAGCCAAGCGCAAGCACAACAAATAAGAAAGAAATCAACTCTCCTATAAAGGACGAAAAACATGGTTTAAATTAAGAAATTTACGTAAAAAGATAAATTACTTCTTCTTATAGTCACGAATAAAATCTTCAATAATATTCATAGGAACCCCACCTGCCTGCGCAGCAACAATCTCCCCTTCCGGCGTATAGATGTAGAAGGTGGGCGTGCCGACAAAATCACCTCCACCAAATTTCCCGATATATTTCATGTCCGGTTCAAGAATGAGATTAGGGAATGAAAGGTCATGCCGTTTAACAAAGTCCCGGGCCGTATCGATTTTGTCCCAGCCGTCAACCGAGACACCGAGTATGCTGGCATTTTTATCTTTAAATTCTTCATGAAACATATCGATAGCGGGCATTTCAGTATTACAGACATGGCAGTCATTGGCCCACATGACGACCACCGTCCATTGCCCGTTTCCAATATATTCACTGAGCTGATGGCTGTTGCCTGACAGATCTTTCAGGTTTAGCTTGGGTGCGGCGGCAGACGCAGTAAGAGGTAGTACTGCGATGAGAAAATAGAAAATCAGTTTTTTCATTTTAATTCCTTGATAATCACATCTTGATAAAGCCCTGCTTAATCAGACGATCTACTTCAGACGGGCCATAGGGTACATGTTCCACGAAATCCGGCAGCTCTGAAGCATCAATATCAAGCGCGCGTATCATGGTGTCGCAAACTTTGACATCAATTATCCCTTTTTTATCCAGCTCGGCAGCACGATCGACAATATCCATGTATTGCGGGTAGTTTTTACGAGTGAAAAAAGCAATTTCCGGCCCATGTAATACGAGTGCCAGGCGGGGATCATTCTTATTCGGTGTAATGGTGCTGGACAGCTGCTCTATTCTTCCCAGCAGTTTGTCCATTTCATCTGGCTTGTGTACGACAACATCAAAAACATAGAGTGTTTCGCTATCGTTCTGTTCTTTTGGCAATGGACTGAGGCTGATATTGGCATCAGAGTCCTCTGCCATGGCTGAAGGTATGGACGCTAAGATGGCGGCTATAGAGAAAAAGAGAAAGGCAATCAGTGTAGCTTTAACATGTGACATAATTGATCCTGGCGATTGTGGCAATCGGAAAGGAAATACTTATGACAGAAAAAAACATTCGCGGCAACATCGGTGGAACATTGATTGCAGTTTTGGGACTGCCGGAACAGCCATGGCTGCTGCAGGCACTGGGCAATACTGATTTTCAGCAGCAGCAAGGACTACTAAAAATAAGCCTGGTTTGCAGTACCTTGGAGCTTGAACAGCGCTGTAGCGAGCTGACCCGTGATGCAATGGGCTGGCAGAAGAAGCTACTCAAAAAGAAAGATCAGCGTGTAGTACAGTTTTCCACCGACAGTTGTCCACATATCCTCGTGGATTTGACGCCAGCTGAAAAAAATTCAAAAGGAATGCTTGAATGGGTCGGGGACTATGCACTGGCACGTGATCTAATGGGCCAGGTATATGCCATGGTTGAGCAACTGATGGCGGAGCAAATTGATATAGATTTTGGTGAATGCACAGATGAGAGTGTGCTGGGCAGTCTCGTCGGTCTGGAAATGGCAGCTTATGACTACCGCCATTGTCGGGGCGACAGGGATTCAAAACAGTCAATTCCAGGCTTGCGCCTGAAATGTTCTCCGGCTATCGCTGATATGGCTGCGGCCCAGGGACATGCAGTAAATATTGCCCGCCATCTGGTGAATCTTCCTGCGGCTGACCTCAATCCACAGACTTATGCTGGACTGGTTGAGGAAATGTTTAACAGTTCAGCCACCAGTACCGTGGAAGTCTGGGGCGCCGAGCGATTGAAGTCAGAGAAACTGGGCTTAATGCTGGCAGTAGGCGGTGCAGCAGTGCACCCACCCTGCCTGATTCATATTCGTTACCGTCGGGGTGACAGTACACGTAGGCCCGTCGCTCTGGTCGGTAAGGGGATAACCTTTGATACCGGTGGCCTTGACCTCAAGCCCTCAGCATTTATGCGCATGATGAAGAAAGATATGGGTGGCTCTGCAGCACTGGTTGGCTTGGCAGACTGGATAGAACGAACAGGTTTCAAACATCCGGTAGATATCTGGCTTGCAGTGGCAGAGAATGCGGTAGGGGAGAAGGCATTTCGACCTGGTGATGTCATTACTGCGCGAAATGGCAGGACAGTAGAGATTGATAATACCGATGCCGAAGGGCGTCTGGTATTAGCCGATGCACTGACTATTGCGGTATCAGAACAGAATGAAAATCAACCGGGTATGGTCATTGACGTTGCAACACTGACGGGTGCAGCACGTGTTGCACTCGGCCTGCAGGTAGGGGCGATGTTTGCGAATGATAAGAAACTTTCTGATGCGCTCTATGATTCCAGTATCGAGGCTGGGGACCCGTTGTGGCCTTTACCACTGGTCAGTGCCTATAAAAACGAACTGCAAAGTCACGTTGCCCAGTTAGCAAATTCCTCAGCTAATCGTTTCGGCGGGGCGGTCACAGCAGCGATGTTCCTTGCAGAATTTACTGAAGAGGTGGCCTGGGCGCACATCGACATCAATGCCTGGACAAACGAAACGCAGGGTCCGATAAAGGGGCCGGGTGCTAATGGGCAAATGGTGCAGTGCCTGATTAATTTCCTGGAAAATGATTTTGAGTGTTAGTCAGGAATATCAGGAATACGTGACTGAACAGCTGTCTGCAGTCGGCTATATAGTCGCTAAAAATATGTTTGGTGGTGTTGGCCTGTATGCCGATGGAATATTTTTTGCCCTGCTGGCTGATGATGTGTTTTATATGAAAGTCGATGATACGAACCGGCAGGATTTTGAACAGGCTGGTATGGATGCTTTCCGACCTTATCCTGATAAAACACGAAGCATGCAATATTTTGAAGTACCGGTAGAAGTCCTGGAAGATGCGGATGAACTGTACATCTGGGCAAGGAAATCAATAGCAGTTGCACTGAATATGAAAAAGAAAAAACAACCTGACTGAGGATGATGAGTTATGAAAAATAGATTTAGCAAGCCGGTAATTTTCCTGCTGCTGATAATGGCCAGTCCGATATCAATCGCTGAAAATGATACCAGAGAATTTGTCCAGCTGCCGGAAATGATGCAGCAGCACATGATGACGAACATGCGTGATCACCTGAAAACAATAAATGAAATACTGTTTGAAATGGGTAACAATGATCTGGATGCAGCCGGGCAAATCGCAGAACAACGTCTTGGTATGAGTTCACTGGACTCGCATGGAGCAAGTCATATGGCTAAATTTATGCCGGAAGGTATGCGCCGGGCAGGCACCAGCATGCATAAAGCAGCAAGTCGATTTGCACTCAAAGCACAGGAGGGTGACTTGTTAGCCGCTTATAAATTACTTCCTGAAATTACTTCCGCTTGTGTTGCGTGCCACACTGCATATCGAATTCGATGAAGGCTGTTTTACAGTGATGTTGGTTAAGCTTTAACTTTATTTTTGTGCTGACGCACTGACTTTGTTCATTTCTTTTTTATTTGTTTGCTTGAATTAATATGATTTTTTCGTCCTTTATGGACGAGTATCTTTTCTTTGATGGCCAAAGAAAAGGTACCAAAAGAAAGGCCACCCGCATACTTGCCCATAATAAAAGGCATTATGGGTTCCCTGCGATGCTCGGATGGGCTGGCGGGGTGTGAACTCGCTATCGCTCAGACATGCACACCCCGAAACCCCAGCCCCTCCTGTGCTTCTCGGCAAGCCTGAACGGGACGGGGTAGGTCAACACCAGGAATCAAAACCAGAAGTCAAAACCAGCTAATACCCAATAGGCTGTTGTTTTGATCTGGCTTTTGACCCTTCTTTTGATCTTCCATCCCCTTTTGGGTTGTCGAGCACTGGAAGGCTGGGCCGGAATAGTGCGGTGCCTGTCTGAGCGATAGCGAGTTCACCGCGCCCGGTTCAGACTGAAGCGCGCAGAGTAGCCGTAGGCCAACACATCGGGGCGGTTTTTCTTTGGTTCTGTTTCTTTTGTCCGTACAAAAGAAATGAACTCGCCCATGAAGGGCGAAAAACTCAGGTTAATTCAAGCAAAAAAAATAAAAAAAGAAAGAACAAGCCGTGCGCCAGCACAAAATAAAAAACACCTACCCACCAATCCTCCGATACTTGATCCGATGCGGCTGATCCGCATCATCCCCCAGGCGGCGCTTGCGGTCGGCTTCATAGTCTTCGAAGTTGCCTTCAAACCAGGTGACCTTGCTGTCGCCTTCGTAGGCCAGGATATGGGTAGCGATTCGGTTGAGGAACCAGCGGTCATGCGAGATGACTACGACACAACCGGGGAAGCCGAGTATTGCTTCTTCCAGTGCGCGCAGGGTTTCAACATCCAGGTCATTGGTCGGCTCATCCAGCAGCAGCAGATTGCCCCCACTCTTCAACAGTTTTGCCAGATGTACGCGGTTACGTTCACCGCCGGACAGATCACCGATCTTTTTCTGCTGGTCGCCGCCACGGAAATTGAAACGGCTGACGTAGGCACGTGAAACTGTCTGGTAATTACCGACAATAATCTGTTCCTGACCGTCAGATATTTCTTCCCATACGGTCTTGTTGTCATCCAGTGCATCACGGGACTGGTCGACACAGGCTATTTTGACGGTTTCACCAATCTTTAATGTTCCGCTGTCGGGTGATTCCTGATTCGTCAATAAGCGAAACAAGGTAGTTTTACCTGCCCCGTTTGGTCCGATGATTCCTACTATTCCTCCTTTGGGGAGATTGAAGCTAAGTTCATCGAAAAGTAAACGGTCGCCGTATGACTTGGATAGTTTGTCAGCTTCGATCACCAGGTCGCCCAGACGCGGGCCGGGTGGAATATACAATGAATGGGTTTCATTACGCTGCTGGGTGGTTTGTGAAGAGAGTTCCTCAAAGCGGGCAAGACGGGCCTTGCTCTTTGCCCTGCGTCCTTTGGGGTTGCTGCGCACCCATTCCAGTTCTTCCTTGATGGTACGCTGGCGAGCAGATTGCTGTCTCTCTTCCTGCCGCAGACGCTGTTCTTTCTGTTCCAGCCAGGAGGAATAATTTCCCTCGAAAGGCAGGCCATGGCCACGGTCCAGTTCCAGTATCCATTCCGCTACATTGTCGAGGAAGTATCGGTCATGGGTAACGGCGACGACGGTGCCGGGGAATTCTGCCAGGAAACGTTCCAGCCAGGCAACGGATTCGGCATCCAGGTGGTTGGTCGGTTCATCCAGCAGCAACATGTCAGGTGCTGATAACAGCAGTTGGCAGAGGGCTACACGACGTCGTTCACCACCGGACAGCTTGCTGACATCGGCATCCCAGGGCGGCAGGCGAAGGGCATCTGCGGCGATGTCCAGCTTACGATCCAGCTCCCAGGCACCAGCTGTTTCGATGGCTACCTGGAGTTTTCCCTGCTCTTCCAGCAGGGCATTCATTTCGTCATCGTCCATTGGCTCAGCAAAGCGGGCGCAGACTTCATTATAACGATCAACCAGGTCTTTGGTTTCTGCCACACCCTGTTCAACATTGCCCCGTACATCCAGTGTTTCATCCAGCTGTGGTTCCTGTGACAGAAAGCCAATTTTTGTTCCCGGCTGTGGCCGTGCTTCACCCTCGATTTCAGTATCGATGCCTGCCATAATCCTCAGCAGCGTTGATTTGCCTGAGCCATTGAGCCCGAGCACACCAATTTTTGCACCGGGGAAAAATGATAGAGATATATCTTCCAGAATTTTACGGCCGGGCGGGACGATCTTGCTGACCCGGTTCATAGTGTAGATGTATTGCGCCATGCTTTGCTCCTTAGTCAGCTAATGATTATCTTGAATTTCCAGCTTCTATGCCAGCAGTCATTGATATGCGATTAAAAAAATTTTGAAAGACCGTGTCTACCTTATAGATGCCAGCGTTTATATTTTTCGCGCATGGTTTTCCTACCCGAATGATATTACCGACAGCAGCGGCCATGTTGTGAATGCTGTACATGGCTATGCAGATTTTCTGACCAGTTTGTTGAAACAGCTAACCCCAGGCTATATAGCCTGCGCCTTCGATGGCAGCCTTGCGACCTCCTACCGAAATGAAATTTATCCTCCCTATAAAGCAAACAGAGACCCTGCACCTGCTGAACTGAAGTACCAGTTTAATCTCTGCCGGCGTCTAACCCGGGCGCTGGGTATCACTGAGTATTCCAGCGACCGATTTGAAGCCGATGATATTCTTGCCACCATGGCGCAGATGATGAGCCTGGAAGGCCATCCGGTGACAGTTATTACCTCTGACAAAGATCTAACTCAACTACTGCAGCACCAGCAGGACCGATGGTGGGATTACGCGCGTGATACCTTGCTCGATCATGAAGGAGTAGAAACACGATTCGGCGTGAAACCCTGCCAGATAGCAGATTTACTGGCCCTTGCCGGTGATGCAGTTGACAATATTCCCGGTATTCCCGGTATTGGACCAAAGACGGCAGCAGGACTTCTACAGCGATTCAACAGTCTTGATGGAATCTTTCAGCATGTAGATGAAGTGGGTGATTGTGGTATAAGGGGCGCTGCAAGAATCAGGAAGCTTTTAATTGAATATGAAGACGATGCACGTCTTGCTCGGCAATTAACCGTGGTATCTGACCAGGTCCCGCTACAGAGTACGCCTTCCTGTCTTGACTGGCATGGTGTAGAGGTCACACAGATTGAAGAATTTTCAGATGAAGTAGGTTTCAGCAGATTTCGGCGCAGAACATGGCGTGAGATGGGGAGGGAGTAAGCTGTCAATTCTGATAACAAACACTGATTCCGGCATTGTTAGCTTACATCCATACTGATACAAATAAATATCATCAGCATCAGGTCAGGAGGTTTTACTTCCATCATCAGACGACTCAGTATCTGATGAATTATGCTCATCAGTTTTTTCATTTACAGGCTTCTTCTTAGTCTGTCTTTTCTCTTCAGCGGCTTTCGTTTCCTTACGTAAAGCGGATTTCACCATTTCGGTAGTGGTACGAAAATCAATCTTGCCGCTGCCCATTTTGGGAAGTTCTTCGAACACAAGATATCTTTTCGGCAGCGAGATAGCGGGCAGGTCCTTTGCTAATTTCTGGTTTAGCTCTTTGCTGTTGTAGTCTGCAGTCATGGCGACGACTATCATGGCACCTTTGCGTGCATCAGGAACATCTACAACACAGCATTCCTGATCTTCGGTCAGGTGTTTGACCAGTTCGGATTCAATCCTGACCAGAGAAACCATTTCACCGCCAATTTTTGCAAAACGCTTTAGTCTGCCTTTGTGCCAGAGAAAACCATCCTCATCGAACATGCCCATGTCACCGGTTTCATACCAGCCGTTCTTTATTTTCAGGGCGGTTTCTTCCAGGTCATTGAGATAGCCTTTCATTACCAGGTCTCCCTTGACCAGAATATTGCCTTCTTCTCCGGTGGGAAGATCTTTTCCCGTGTCGATGTCAGTGATGCGGACCTGAATGTCAGGTAACACACGGCCTATACTGCCGGGCTTATTGGCATCGGGTAGATTGGCTGATATAACAGGGCTGGTTTCAGTCGCCCCATAGGCTTCAATTATTTCTATACCGTGTTTTTCATTGTATGCATCGCGCAAAGTTGCTGGCAGTTTGTCTGCACTGGCTATAACAACGCGAATCGATTCGAAATCTCCTTTTTTAGCCTGTTTTAGAAATCCCATTAGAAAGAAGGGCGTGCCGAATACCAACGTGGCTTTTTCTTCATGAATAATGCGCACCACCGTCTTGAAATCGAGAGGGTTGGCATAGACCACCAGTCTCATACCGAGACTTAGAGGCAACCAGAAGTTCGCCATATGCCCAAAAACGTGGAAATAGGGCAGGATGGCAAGCATACGGTCCTCTTGCTTGAATTCAAATGCCTGGTGAGCAGTTTGTATGTTGGATGAAATATTCTTGTGCGTGAGTTCTACCGCCTTGGGTGCTTTCTCGCTGCCACTGGTAAACAGGATGACCGCTGTTTCTCCCAGGTCGGCCCTGTGCACCAGGTTTTGCAGAAGAAAACCGGGCAGTTTTGATTTTACGGCTGCCAGAAGTTTTTCATATGTCGATACAGACTCGATCAGGTCTTCAATGAAAACCATGCCGGGCACCAGTCGGCAGCCCAGTTTTTCGAGCAGGGCGCGTGAGGTGATTATGGTATGAAAATTACATTTCTGCTGGGCAAATTCCGAGTTTTCAGCCGCACCTGTGGAATAATTAATCATCACAGGGACTTTGCCGGCAAACAGGGTGGCGATAATGGCCAGTATGCTGCCACTGGAATTGGGAATCATTATGCCTAGATAGCCATCCTGGTATTTGCGAAAACGTCTGGCCAGTAACAGTGCACCGATCAGTGCCCTGCCATAGCTGATATTTTTACGCAGATTGCGGTCCACGATGGCAATATCGCTGGAATACTTCTTCGCCGTTGCAATGAACATCTGATGCAGTGGCACCATGATACTGTCCCCTTTGTCTGTATTGGTGCTGATTGTTGCTAACCTTGCTGCAGAGGTCAAATCGCTGTTAATGTGTTTTGTGATAGAGTGTGTCGCCCTTAAGGCATCTCTGATGTGTCTGAGCGAAGTAGATTGCGATCTAAAATATTCAGAGTTGAGGCGAAAAGTGCACGTAATAGCTAGCTATTGCGAAGGTTTTCAACGAAAAATCTGGAGTGTTAGGCGTAAGATACGCGTTGATGAATTGATCAGCTGTACCTTAGATAATATCCAGAGAATTTTATCAGCTATGGATCAAATACAGTTAAACCGCGAAATGGGCAGGGTAAGGGTATGAAGCAGCGTAAATCGGTTTCCAGAATACTAATAATTTTAGGCTTTCTGAGCATTAATGCATCATTTGCTGAGGAAGTGGTTTATCTCAAATCGACAGAACCCTGTCTGGTAGAGGCCTATCCGGCTCCAGAGGCAGCACCGTTGCCAGAGAAGCTGAGCTGTGATGAAAAAGCCATGCTTCTTGAGCGCCGTGGTCCGATAGTGAAGATTAAGACTGGTAAGGATAAAGTTGTCTGGGTGATGGGTACTAATACGACATCGGACGCCCCCGCTGAACTGGAGGTTCTGCGTTTGATGGAATATCAGAAGAAGATAGAAGCTGAGCTTGCCAGCCTGAATGATCAGGTAAATCGCCTTAGTGAGACAAGCTCAAAATTGATTGATGCGCTGATTGCTGCGGAGGCGGAGAAGAAAATAAAATAATAGTTTCAAGATTCAAGATTCAAGATTCAAGCATTTAGTTTTAGTCTTGCGACTTTAAACCTGAAACTTCAGACTTCTTTTTCCCCTTAATTTCGATGCAAACGTGCCTGCTGCTTGGCACGCACATAGTCTTTGTGTGGAATATAAAGTAGAGCAGCGATCTTCCGCATGATGTGATTTTCATGCTTATCGATGACACCATCGGCCAGTGCGATTCGCCATAACATCTCAACGATTGTTAGCTTTTCTTCATTTGTGTAATTATCATTGATACAACGTGTGAAGCCCTGCAATGAGACGGCGTTGTGTACCTCTTCTTCCGCCAGAGCAGTAATCTGCGCGATCTCATCACTACTGAGGTCAAATAATACACGCAATGACGATTCTACCGCCGCCCATTCTTCATCACGGTGCTCAAAGTCTGATTTCAGCACTTCGATAAATAGCGCCGCAGCCGCCATTTGTTTTTTATGCTCGGTGTTGTCCAGGTTGTCTGTAGCCGAAACGGACATAGTGCTTTCAAAAAAAGCGGTGATTTGCCTGTAGATAATTTTCATTTTTATCTTTTGTCTTTTATCTTTTATCCATCACCCTGGTGGCCAGCTCATTTGCCTGCCAGCGAGTAAATGGAGATGTATGTGGTAGACAGCCTGACCTCCTGCATTGTTACAGTTAATCACAACCCGGTAGCCCTCCTCGGCAAAGCCTGCCTTGCTGGCCAGTTCTGCCGCCACTTTATTTAGCTTTCCTAACACAAGGGTGTCTGAATCTTTCGCATCATTCAGCGTGGCTATGTGTTTTTTGGGGATGATGAGAATATGCACAGGCGCCTGTGGATTGATATCATTGAATGCCAGTATTTCATCATCTTCATAGACCTTATCAGGTGGTATATCTCCCTTTACCATTTTACAGAACAGGCAATCAGTCATTATTTTTCTCCAGTGTTGTTTGAATCATCTTCAATCCGGTCATTATCTATTGTGTCATCAATAAAGCGGCGAGTAAGACCGGTATAGGCATCAATCCGGCGGTCACGCAGAAAGGGCCATGTTTGTCTTACTTTTTCAGCGTGTCCCCGGTCAAGTTCGGCCTGAAGCAGGCAATCATTGCTTGCACCGGCCTGTGACAGTATTTCACCTTGTGGCCCACAGATAAAGCTGTTGCCCCAGAACTCTGCCCCTTTCGTTATACCACCTGGGTCGCTCTCATAGCCGTGACGGTTAGCTGCCAGCAATGGAATACCATTACTGATGGCATGCGCACGCTGGATGGTAATCCAGCTGTCCTGCTGCCGCCGTTGCTCTTCTTTATTGTCGGCAGGATCCCAGCCTATGGCAGTCGGGTAAACCAGTAGATCTGCACCAGCAAGCGTCATTAACCGGGCAGCTTCGGGAAACCATTGATCCCAGCATACCAGCACACCGATCTTGCCAACGCTGGTTTGAACAGGCTTAAGTCCTGTGTCTCCTGGAGTGAAATAATACTTCTCATGATATCCCGGATCATCAGGAATGTGCATTTTGCGATAGCGACCTGCCAGGCTTCCATCGCTATCGAGAACTATTGCTGTATTGTGGTAGAGACCTGCTGCCCGGCGTTCAAATGCCGAGCCGATAATGACCATCTTCAGACGCTTCGACAGGGCTGACAGGAATTCTGTAGTGGGCCCGGGAATAGCTTCTGCACGACCGAATTCCTTACTGTCTTCATGCTGACAAAAATAGAGGCCGTTATGCAGCTCAGGCAGTACAACCAGGTTTGTGCCAGCATCAGCTGCCTGTTCGAGCAGTTGTGTAAGTTTTTTCCAGTTCTCATCACGATCATCCGAAAAAGATGCCTGGATAAGCCCGGCTTTAATATGTGAACAGGTCATAGGCGCAGGTGCTTTTATTCATTTTATCAGATGAGATTATAACAGTGCTGATTATACTATTCTGAAACCTGAAACCTGAAACATCAAAGTATCTGCATTGTGATGCAGTGCAGACTGCCAAATTGTTCTATCAATGAACGGCACTGAACAGGAATGATAGTGTGGTTTGGGAAACATTTCTGCAGCTGTGCCAGCGCCAGTGAATCGGTTTCAACACCATAGACAGGTGCCAGCACATTACCATTAAGTATCAGAAAGTTAGCATAGGTGGCTGGCAGCCGCAGGCCCTGTCGATTGAAACAGGGCGTGGGCAGGGGTAATGGTATCAATTTGTATAGCTGGCCATTTGACTGTGTAAAGGACTTTAACTGTTTTTTCATCCGGGAAAGGGATTCATAATGCGGGTCTGCCAGGTCTATGCACTGCACATAGGTGATAGTGTCAGCGGAACAAAACCTTGCCAGTGTGTCGATATGTGCGTCGGT
>JAYEGM010000135.1:0-11830 GCA_034659075.1 Pseudomonadota bacterium | reverse complement strand
CAAGTAAAGGTCAAAATCAGTTAACCATAGAGGACACGGAGGTGCACAGAGGTTTTATTGATGGTAGTCACACATTTTCCCCCTTGCTCCATAATTTTTCGTCTTTCGTCTTTCGTCTTTCGTCTTTCGTCTTTCGTCTTTCGTCTTAAGACTTGAAACTTGAAACTTGAAACTTGAAACTTGAAACTTGAAACTTGGAACTTGGAACCCGATCTTTTAACCCCCATATATCGTGCAGAAAATAAATACTTGAGGAACTAAAAGCATGCGTATGGACAAACTGACAAGCAAGTTTCAAATGGCGATTGCAGATGCGCAGAGTCTGGCGGTCGGACGTGACAACCAATACATAGAGCCTGTTCATCTGATGGCAGCGCTGATGGATCAGGAAGGGGGCAGCGTGCGTCCTATACTGGCGCAGTCAGGTGCGAATGTTGCCGCTTTGCGTTCCAGCCTTGATGCAGCCCTGGATCGCCTTGCTACGGTAGAAGGAACGGCGGGCGAAGTCCATCTTTCTAATGACCTTGGTCGTTTACTAAATGTCACAGACAAGCTGGCACAAAAACGCAATGACCAGTATATCTCCAGTGAGCTTTTTGTCCTCGCGGCGGTTGATGATAAAGACACGCTAGGTAATCTTTTACGCAAGGCAGGCGCTATTCGTGGTGCGATAGAAAAAACGATTGATGATGTGCGTGGGGGTGAAAATATCGATGACCCTAATGCGGAAGAACAGCGCCAGGCCCTGCAGAAATATACCATTGATATGACTGAACGCGCTGAGCAGAATAAGCTGGACCCGGTGATCGGACGCGATGATGAAATTCGCCGCACTATTCAGGTGCTGCAGCGTCGCACAAAAAATAACCCGGTACTGATCGGTGAACCCGGCGTCGGCAAGACCGCCATACTCGAAGGGCTGGCCCAGCGTATTGTCAATGATGAGGTTCCCGAAGGTATGCGCGGCAAGCGCCTGCTTTCACTGGACCTGGGCGCCCTGCTTGCCGGTGCAAAATTCCGTGGTGATTTCGAGGAACGTCTGAAAGCCGTACTCAATGACCTGGCCAAACAGGAAGGCAATGTCATCCTGTTTATCGATGAACTGCACACCATGGTAGGGGCCGGCAAGGCGGAAGGCTCATTGGATGCAGGCAATATGCTGAAACCCGCCCTGGCTCGGGGTGAGTTGCATTGCGTTGGTGCGACCACACTGGATGAATACCGTGAATATGTGGAAAAGGATGCGGCCCTCGAACGTCGTTTCCAGAAAGTCATTGTCGATGAACCCAGTGTTGAAGACACTATTGCGATCCTCCGCGGATTGCAGGAACGTTACGAAGTCCATCACGGCGTCGATATTTCCGATCCGGCACTGGTGGCCGCTGCAACGCTTTCTCATCGTTATATCACGGACCGGAATCTGCCGGACAAGGCGATTGATCTGATCGATGAAGCCGGTGCCATGATTCGCATGGAAATCGATTCCAAGCCGGAAGAAATGGACAAACTGGATCGCCGGTTGATCCAGCTCAAGATCGAGCGCGAGGCAGTAAAGAAAGACAACGATGAGGCATCAAAGAAGCGGCTGGTCGACCTGGAGCAGGAAATATCTGAACTTGCGCGCAAATATTCCGATCTGGAAGAAGTATGGAAGGCTGAAAAAGCATCAGTACAGGGTGCCTCCCATATTAAGGAGGATCTGGAAAGCGCCCGTAATGAACTGGAGAATGCCCGGCGTGCCGGTGATCTCGGCCGTATGTCCGAGATTCAATACGGACGCATTCCTGAATTAGAAAAACAGCTGGCAACCGCTGAGTCGGCTGAAACAACAGAAATGACCCTGCTGCGAAACAAGGTCACCGAGGAAGAGATCGCCGAGATTGTCTCAAAATGGACCGGTATTCCTGTTTCGAAAATGCTCGAGGGTGAGCGCGACAAGCTGCTGCGCATGGAAGAAGCTATAGGCAAACGTGTGATCGGTCAGTCGGAAGCCATAACGGCGGTCTCCAATGCTATCCGGCGCTCTCGCGCTGGCCTGTCTGACCCTAATCGGCCAACAGGATCGTTCCTGTTCCTCGGCCCAACGGGCGTCGGTAAAACCGAGCTGACCAAGGCCCTGGCTAACTTCATGTTTGACACCGAGGAAGCCATGATTCGCATAGACATGTCCGAATTTATGGAAAAACACTCTGTCGCACGACTGATTGGTGCCCCTCCCGGCTATGTCGGCTACGAAGAAGGCGGATACCTGACCGAGGCAGTACGCAGAAAACCCTACTCCGTTATTCTGCTTGATGAAATTGAAAAAGCGCACCCGGATGTCTTCAATATCCTGTTACAGGTACTGGATGATGGCCGCCTGACTGATGGCCATGGCAGGACCGTCGATTTCCGCAACACTGTCATTATTATGACCTCAAACATGGGTTCTGACGTCATTCAGGAAATGTCCGGTGAGGATAATTATGATGCCATGAAGGAATCCGTACTCAACATAGTTGGCACACACTTCCGTCCTGAGTTTATTAACCGAATCGATGAAATCGTCGTCTTCCATCCTCTGAATCGTGAACAATTACGAGGCATCGCTGCAATCCAGACACAGTATCTTAGCAATCGTCTGCTGGATAGAGACCTTGAATTGAAATTCACAGAAGCAGCACTCGACCTCATCGCGGCAGAAGGTTTTGACCCGGTTTACGGTGCCAGACCGCTGAAGCGTGCGATCCAGAACGAGATTGAAAACCCGCTCGCGCAGGAGATCCTCGGTGGCAAGTTCCTGCCGGGCGACCTGATCGAAGTAGATGCAGCAGACGGCGCATTTATCTTCAACAAAAAATAGCTAAACATTAGTCTAAAAAGCTGAAACTACAGAGGGCGCCGAGGGACGCAGAGATAAAGATTGTTTTTTTAATGAACATTAAAACCTCTGCCCGCCTTTGTGTCCTTTGCGGTTAATGAACAGTTACAAAGTTGTTTCCTTTATTTACTAGCTATAAACTGATCAGGTAATAAGTAAAGTGATTCTTTTCATATCATCCTCTGGAAGGCATTAGCTATGAATGAAATTAATAATAAAACATCTACTAAACCAGTGAAGCGCGTCTGATTCTGTGTGCACCGGAATACGACGACAGCAAGGACGCCAAACCCAGGGTGAAATTACTCATTTAAGGATGGGTCAGGGCTAACATGAGCAAACTTATCAATGCTCTGCTTAACCCATCAGCCTACGACCATGCCGTAGACAAGATCGAACTTCTGCAGACCCATATCTCATGGGTCATACTCACCGGTGACTTCGCCTATAAAATAAAGAAACCGGTGAACTTTGGCTTTCTCGATTTTTCATCGCTGGAGAAACGAAGGTTTTACTGTGAGGAAGAACTGCGCCTCAATCGACGCTTTGCGCCGCAACTCTACCTGGATGTCATCACCATCACCGGTACAGAAGATCAGCCATTGATAAATGGTAGCGGTGATGTACTGGAATATGCGGTGAAGATGAAGCAGTTTCCATCGGAATCTCTACTCAGCACATTACTCGACTGCGGAGAACTCCGCGAAGTCCATATGGACTGGCTTGCGTACGTCATTGCAGACTTACATCAGAAAGCCGATATCGCTGAAGCTGAATCTAAATTCGGCACACTTGAAGCCATTGCACAGCCAGTCAGTGAAAACTTCCAGCAGATTCGCCATCAGATTCAGGACCCGGACATACTGCTCCAGTTAGATAGCATTGAGAAATGGAGCAAAGGTGCTTTCAAACACCTGTATCCCGAGTTCAGAAAACGAAAACAGGGAGGTTGCATTCGAGAATGTCATGGAGATCTACACCTGGGAAACATCATCCTGTTGCATGAGAAAATCATTCCCTTTGATTGCCTCGAATTTAATGAGAACCTGCGATGGATTGACGTCCTCAGTGAAATCGCCTTCCTTGTCATGGACCTGGATGACCATCAACGAACAGACCTGGCCCGACGGCTACTGAATAAATACCTTGAGCACACCGGCGACTACAGCAAGCTCGCGGTGCTTCAATACTACATGGTATATCGTGCCATGGTGCGTGCGAAGGTAAATGCCCTTCGGCTCAATCAGGAGGGATTAGACCAGCAAGAAATCAATTCAATACACAATGAGTGCAAGAGCTACATCACTCTTGGCAATTTATACATAACAGACCGTAAACCTGTATTAATCATCACGCATGGCTTCAGTGGATCGGGAAAAACAACAATCAGTCAGTTTATACTTGAAGCACTGCCTGTGATTCGTATTCGCTCTGATATTGAGCGCAAACGCCTGTACAAAGACCAACTGGCTGATGGCAGTGATGAAGGAAAAAAACTCAAAAACCAAAGTGTAATCAACAAGGGTATCTACAGTAAAGAATCATCTAGCATGACCTATGGCCATCTACGAATTCTGGCCGAGGATATCATCCTGGCAGGTATGTCTGTCATTGTAGATGCAGCTTTTTTACAGGCTGAACAACGTCAGCAATTCAGTCAACTTGCCTCCATGCTGGATGTACCTTTCCGTATCATTGATTGCCACGCCGAACATTCAATACTGAAACAGCGCATTTCAGAAAGACAAAACTATGGCAGTGATGCCTCTGACGCGACACTGGATGTCCTCTTTCACCAGCAGGAGAATCATGACCCTCTTACAGAAGAAGAAATCTCTCAATCTTTTTCTATTGATAGAACCGAAGCTTCATCCATAAAAACAGTCACTGACCATTTGTTGGCACTGATGCATGGTCATGCTGCGCCAGACAGTTTCTCAGACAATGAAATTCTGAAGCACACGTGAAGCTTATTGAAGTCATTGCAGACTCCGGGCACCTTGATACCCTGGCAGGACTGGCCGAGCAGCACGAATTACTCGATTTCTGGTATGTGCCTGCTGATGATGGTCAGCGCCAGAGCTTTCGCATGCTGGTCAACGATGAAACGCGCCAGCCAATATTAGACACCTTGCAGGGAATGCTTGGCAGCAGCGGAAATGGCCATATCGTGGTGATGCCGGTAGAAGCTGTATTACCCCGGCCTGAAAAGAATGACAAAGAAAATAACAACAAAAAAACTGCCTCAAAATCAACGCGTGAGGAACTCTACAACCAGATTGAAAAAGGTGCACGTCTGGATTTTAGCTTTCTTGTCCTTACATTTTTATCCACCATCGTTGCCGCCATAGGCCTGCTGGAAAATAATGTTGCAGTGATTGTGGGAGCGATGGTCATTGCTCCTTTACTGGGTCCGAACATCGCCCTTGCATTTGCTACCACACTGGGTGATAGAGACCTGATTTTCAGTTCCTTGAAGACCAGCATTGCGGGCCTGTTGCTTGCTTTAGTCCTGTCCATGATTATTGGCTGGCTATCGCCCGCTGATCCCGGAATCGAAATACTGTCCAGAACGGACGTCGGCTATGACGGTATAGCCCTGGCCCTTGCCTCAGGTGCCGCTGCGGCTCTGTCATTAACCAGTGGCATTGCCAGCGCACTGGTTGGCGTCATGGTTGCCGTTGCCCTGTTACCGCCTACTGCTACACTGGGCATGATGATGGTAATGGGACATTACGATCTCGCTATGGGTGCCGCACTGCTGCTGGCCATCAATGTGGTCTCGGTGAACCTCTCAGCCAGTCTTGTTTTTGTACTAAAGGGTATACGCCCGCGTACCTGGCTGGAGAAAAAAAAGGCGCGTCAATCCGCCACCTGGATTGTGCTGTTCTGGACTGCGATGCTTCTGCTGCTGCTGTTTACTGTTTTTGTTCGTAGCCTGGTAGAAGTTAAACCACCCCTGTGATCTTACCCCTATGCATATAATCATTATTGGCTGGCTGTACGTGCTGTTGATGGTTTCAGTCAGTTACTGGCCGGATGTTTCTGCAATGCTCTGGCGTTTTGCAGTCTTTGGTATCCTGCCAGCCTGGTTATGGTTCAGGATGGTGAAATTTGTCCGTCGTCGGCCCGATGATCCAGCCAGATCAAGCTTGCCATCCGACCACAGTCCCCCTGTCGACGATAAGAAAAAAACTTCTGATCGTCAGTAAATGTGCAATATCCACCACCGGCGACATCCATAACACCGGCACGCTGTAAACGAAGGCTAGCCTGCCTGTAGATATCGACCAGCCATTTACCACGGCTGCCCGCTTTCTGACACCATTCCGTCTGCTTTATGCCATCAAGAGTCAGCTGCTCAACGACTTCTCCTCCTACCTCAAACCTCTGTGGCCCGATAGCAGGTCCCAGCCATGCGATAACTTCATGCCCGGGTGAAAACAGCTTAACACCGGCCTCAAGAATGCCATCTGCCAGACCACGCCAACCGGCATGCAAGGCCGCTACTCTCCGCCCTGCCTTATCTGTCAGCAATACAGGCAGGCAGTCTGCCGTCATAACGACACAGGCCACATCATTCTGCATAGTGGTACTGCCATCGGCATGGGACCCGGATTTATCTCTGTCCAGATCCAGTATTTGTATCGAATGGCACTGGTCTAACCAGAAAGGTGCTGAGTTCAAGCCAAGGGACTGCTGTAACAATAACCGGTTCTTAATTACCGCCTGTTCATCATCATGCACATGACTGGCCGGATTCATGCTCGCGTATTGTCCGAGACTGACGCCACCCATACGTGTAGTGGCAATTGCGTGCACATGTGGAGGTGCTTGCCAGTCAGGCCTTATCCAGTCATTCATTTGCTATGGGCTTGTGTGTCTTTTCGTAAACCATCCACCAGCTTTTGCATATCTGCCGGCATGGGTACAGTCCAGCTTAGCAATTCACCGCTGACAGGGTGATGCAATGCCAGTGTTTCCGCATGCAGGGCCTGTCGTCTGAAACCACGCAGGGTATCCAATAGCTTGTCTGAAGACCCCGGTGGCACCTGCAGGCGTCTGCCATAAACCGGATCTCCTACGATAGGGTGGCCCTGCCAGTTCATGTGCACACGAATTTGATGGGTGCGACCGGTATCCAGTATTACCCGGACCAGGGTATGTGCGCGGAACTTCTCTTCTACCCGGTAGTGTGTTACGGCCGGCTTGCCACGGTTGCTAACGGCCATTTTTGTACGTTCACGACTATGCCGGCCTATCGGCGCATCAATCGTTCCGCCTGCCACAATCTGAGAAATAATCACTGCCAGATATTCACGTCTGACCTGCTTTTCCTGTATTGCCTCAACCAGAGCCTTTACCCCCTTTTCATTGCGCCCTATCACCAGCAGGCCGGTCGTTTCCTTGTCTATCCGATGGACAATGCCGGCTCGGGGCAGCACGGCCATCGATTCGTCAAAGTGCAGCAGGGCATTTAGCAGAGTACCATCAGGGTTGCCTGTTCCAGGATGCACAACCAGGCCTGCCGGCTTGTTGATAACAAGGATGTCTTCATCCTGATACACAATATCCAATGGGATATCCTGGGCCGGAGAGTCAGTCGCTACTGGTGCCGGTACCTGAATCACTACGGCCTGCCCTTCTCTTACTTTCGTTTTTTGCCCTTCAGTTTCCCCGTCCAGAGTAACCAGGCCATCTTTAATCCAGTGCTGGATTGTAGAACGGGAGTATTGATCGAACAGAGTCGCCAATGCTTTATCGAGGCGAAAACCGTTGCATAATTCGGGGATAGTCCCCTGTAACCGGCTTTCTTCAGCTTGTTGTTCGTCTTTTGGCTTCACCATTGGCTTGTTTCGGGTTATCCTTCGGTTCCATTTCTGAACACTATTGCAGCAAATTTCCATGCACGCCACAAGATTCGTTTTAATAATTACATTGTCGCTGATTCTATCAGCTTGTTCCTGGTTTAAGGACAATGAAAAGGCTGACGATACCGTCCCGGCACAAACCCTGTATTCCAGGGCCAAGAAAGAACTGACATCAAAAAACTGGGAAGCTGCTATAAAGCAGTATGAAGCACTGCGTGCCCGTTACCCTTTTGGTAAATACTCGCAGCAGGCCGAGATGGAACTGGCTTACGCCTATTACAAATCCGGTGAACCGGAACTGGCGATCGCCGCAGCCGACCGCTTCATCCATAACTACCCTACCCACAAAAATGTGGATTATGCCTATTATTTAAAAGGCCTGGCTGACTTTAAAGACAGTAAATCCGTAATGGACCGGGTTTCCGGGGGCTACGACTTCTCAGATCGTGATCCAAAGGCTGCACTGGAAGCCTATAAAGATTTCTCTATCTTGCTGGAGAAATTTCCCGAAAGTCGCTATGCCGATGATGCCCGGCAACGGATGAGGTTTATCCTCGAAGCACAGGCTGTGCATGAAATAAAGGTAGCTCGTCACTATCTCAAGATTGAAGCCTATGTGGCGGCGCTGAACCGGACAAAATATGTCATCGAGCACTACCAGCGCACGCCTTCCGCTGAAGAAGCACTCGGCCTGCAAGCCACCATCTATGCCACCATCGGCATGCCGGATCTTGCCAGGGACAGTCTCAGGGTACTTGAACTCAACTTCCCGGAAAGCCGCTATATAAAGCGCGTTGAGAAGCTATTAACAGAAAAAAATAATTAGATAGTTTATTCGCCACAGACAATGAAAAGACCACATGGCTACTTATCCACCGCTATTGTGGGGGACCTGCCAAAGTAGCCGTGACTAAAAGCAGAGGTTCCTAAAGATTTGTCAGTGTTCTATCAATAAATTCAACCTTTGCACGCCTCACCATAACAGCGGCCACAAACTTCTCGTCGGTCTGCCACTGTCTGACTGACCATTCACTGTCATCAGCCTGCTCAAGTTTATCTCTGATTTTAAGATCATCATTTTCTGACAGCAGGCACTCAAACCGATCCAGTCCGGCCAGTAATTTCATACCGCGTGCTTTGACAGCTGCCTCTTTCAATACCCACATTCTATAAAACAGGCTGTCATTATCACTCGAATCGATTAAACAGCTTTCCTCTGCTGTAAAAAAGCGACGTGCCAGTGCGGTATAATCACGGTTAGTCTGAATTTGTTCAATATCGATGCCGATTTCGCACTCTGCCGCTACCGACAGCAGAAAGCGGTGACTGCTATGGCTGAGGTTGAAACGCAGCGTTGATGTCTCAATTGCCAGTTCTGGCTTGCCGTTTTTTCCAGAAATAAATACCAGCTCATTTGCTGGAGACCTGACATAACTTGCCAGAATTGACCGTAGCGCAGAACGGCTCCGAAGAAAATTTAACCTGGCTTGAGGGTGATTTATGCCTGAAAACCTGGCGAGTTCATCGTCTGACAGGAGTTCGGGCAAATCCAGTTCCGGGTCATCCAGCGACAGGCTCCAGATATGCACTGCATCGTTGGCAGGCAGAGGCTGCTCGTCAATGCTGATCATTCGCCAGCACGTGTCGCATATAGCCTGAAGTAATGGGATAGCGCCGGTCTCTGCCGAAAGCTCTTTTTGTTATGCGTACTCCTGGGGCCGCCTGCTTGCGTTTGTATTCATTCAGGTCTACAAGATAAATAACCTTGCGTACGGTATCACGGTCAAAGCCACTTGCCACGATTTCTTCAAGCCCGCAATCATCTTCTACATACATCTCAAGAATGGGATCAAGAATTTCATAGGCCGGCAGTGAATCCTCATCCTTCTGGTCATCGGCCAGTTCAGCACTCGGCGGGCGGTCTATCACGCGCTGCGGGATCACCGGCGACTGACTATTGCGCCAGTTAGCCAGCTCATAGACCAGCAATTTCGGAACATCCTTAATCACCGCATATCCACCGGCCATATCACCATACAGGGTGGCATAGCCCACTGCCATTTCACTCTTGTTACCGGTGGTCAACACGATGCGGCCCTGTTTATTGGAGATAGCCATCAAAATAATTCCCCGACTGCGCGCCTGGATGTTCTCTTCAGTGGTATCGACCGGTGCACCGGCAAAGGTTTCCTTAAGGGCATCAAGAAATGCAGTGAACATGGGTTCAATCGCGATGGTCTGGTGATGTACAGCCAGCACCTCGGCCTGTTCCCTGGCATCCTCAACACTCATCGACTGGGTATAGCGCGAAGGCATCAGCACTGCCTCAATGTTCTCTGGCCCCAGCGCATCGCTGGCAATGGCAAGGGTCAGCGCAGAATCTATACCGCCCGACAGGCCGATTACCGCGCCCCTGAAACCATTTTTTAATACATAGTCACGCACACCCAGCACGAGCGCCCGGTAAATATATTCAATTCGGGGGAGATCGGGGGTTAATACTGCGGGCACTGGCTGCAGGCCCTTGTCAGTACGCATGATCTCGAGCAGTGAAAGATCTTCTGTAAACACCTGGGCATGCAGGACAAATGCTCCGCTCGCATCAACAGCAAAGGAACCACCATCAAAAACCAGTTCATCCTGACCACCCACCATATTGACATAAACCACCGGCACAGAATTTAACCGGGCCTGCCCTGCAACTGCATCCAGGCGTTCAGCTTGCTTATCCATGTGATAGGGAGAGGCGTTGAGATTAAGAATCAGCTCAGCACCTGCATTAACGGCCTGACTGACAGGTTCATCCTGCCAGATATCTTCACAAATAGTGATGCCGATCTTTCCAGCATCCGTTTCGATTATGCAAGGACTATTACCCGCCGTGAAATACCGCTTCTCATCGAACACACTGTAATTAGGCAGGTTCTGTTTGTCATAGCGTGCTATTTGAACTCCGTCTTTGATAACAATGGCAGAATTATACAAACAGTCTTTATCCCTGATGGGACAGCCAACAATAGCCGTAATACCCTGCACCTGCCTGCAAAGCTCATCCAGCACCTTTTGCGTATCTGAGATAAACCCATGACGCAGCAGCAGGTCTTCAGGCGGGTAGCCGGTCAGGATAAGCTCCGGAAATAAAATAATATCTGCTGCCAGTTCGTCCCTGGCACGTGCTATCCATTGTAGTATTTTGTCAGCATTGCCCTGCAGGTCGCCGACCAGGCAGTCATGCTGAGCAAGGGCGATTTTCAAGTTTTTTTTCATTATTCATCGTTGATTTAAAATAACAAGCTGATGATACACTTCTCATCAGTATTTCTCAGTAGTTAGATTTCAAGATCAAGTGCTAATCACCACAGGGGACACTGAGAGCACAGAGAAAAGAAAAATACCAGGCTACTACCTATGTACATAACCTATAGCCTGTTTCCACTTCATGCTTGAAGTTAATCCAGGCAATTCTGTTTAAATACCTTTAAACCTCTGTGTCCTCTGTGCTCTCAGTGTCCTCTGTGGTAAAAAGATTTTTAGAATGCAAACTGAAATCCACCATACCCTGCTCGATATTTCGCCTGATGAATGGGACGCATTAAACCAGGATGGCAATCCTTTCACCTCATATGCCTTTCTCAGTGCGCTGGAGGAATCAGGCTGCATTGGAGGAGAAAGCGGCTGGCTACCCAGGTATCTGCTCATATGGGATAAAAAAGGGACCCTGGCCGGGGCATTACCAATGTACGAGAAGCATCATTCCTGGGGGGAATACGTTTTCGACTGGGCCTGGGCCAATGCCTGGCAGCAGTGCGGACAGGCTTACTACCCCAAACTTATTATTGCAGTCCCTTTTTCACCGGTTAGTGGATATAGATTTCTTGTTTCTGCCGGACAGGAGAAGGAACAAACCAGAAAAGACCTGCTGCAAGCTGCAATCGACTACGCTAAAAAAGAAGCCTGTTCTTCACTACATTGCCTGTTTCCGACCCACCATGAATGCGAACTTTTGCAACAGCAGGGATTATTAATCCGTCACGACGTGCAATTTCACTGGAAAAATCATGGCTACGTGAATTTCAGGGAGTTTCTGGCAACAATGAAT
>JAYEGM010000134.1:0-3016 GCA_034659075.1 Pseudomonadota bacterium | reverse complement strand
TTCATGTTCGTCTTCATGTTCGTCTTCATGTTCTATTTCATTCTCATGTTCGACTTCGTTTTCAGCGACATCATCATTATCGTCGTCGTTGCTGGTCGACGGAGAATCACTGGGTGAGTCGTCATTTGAATCATCAGAGCCGCTCGCTGCTGCCGCTAAACCAATGCCGCCCACAGCGGCTGCGCCCATCAGGACTTTCGAAGCAATAACACCACCGACTACGGCCTGGCCGTTGATGTAGGTTTTCTCGATAGAGCTAATTCCCGTTAATTTTAGGTCCATCAGGCCGAAGTGAATATCATCAGGTGCATTTTTGTGTCGAACCATACCAAACTGCACATCAAATAATGCCGGGCGCGATCTGAAGTAGGTAAAGAGTGAGCCGACGCGGTCAGTAGATATTCGTGTCTGACCAAATCGGAAGCCCATCACAGATTTATCCATAGTTGGTGCAGAATTGTGGTTGCTTAACGGTATGTTGAGATATAGCATGCCTACACGCTCTACTTCTGTTTCAAATGCCATGGCCTGACTAACCGTTAATGAAAGCGCTGCAATGGCAGCAATTTTAAAAGATGTCTTCATGTTTTGTTCCTCCACACAATCGAGTTGTATTTCTCTAACAGTAAATAATATTTTTCCTTATTCTAGCCAATAGCAGCTGTTTGACAGGTATCCCTGTTGTCCGTTAAATAAAACTTAGCCGTTGTTTCTTAAGAGGTGCTTAAGAAAGCAGTATAATCCGACGAAAGTGATGAAAGTGCTCACGGGTGGGTGGAAATTAAAGGAAACGTGCAGGTTCCTGCGCCTTTTGTACTTTTCACATGATAGAGTTAAGGGCACCTCCATTGATGAATAAATAGTGGTTCCCGTAAACAGGGTTTATATACTGGCCGATTAAAATGAGAATATTACTGGTAGAAGATGATGCCCTGCTGGGCGATGCTGTTAGTGTCGGCCTGACGCAGGCAGGGTTTACGGTTGACTGGGTCAAGGATGGTAAAGCAGCACTGGCTGCAGCATCCGCCGGCTGGCATGATCTGGTTGTCCTGGATCTCGGCCTGCCGGTTATTTCGGGTCAGCAGGTTTTGTCTGCCTTGCGCAAGCAGGCAAACGATATTCCAGTGCTGATATTAACAGCGAGGGATACTGTTGATCAGCGTATAGCCGGGCTGGATGCCGGCGCAGATGATTATATGACCAAGCCATTTGATATGGACGAACTTAGTGCAAGGGTAAGGGCGCTGCTGCGCAGGCGGGCAGGCAGATCTGAACCACTGCTTGAGCATGGCGATATCATTCTTGATCCGGCGGCCCACGTTGCAACACAGGGTGGCGAATCAGTCAATTTATCGCACAGAGAATTCAGCATGCTGCAGCTTTTACTCGAAAGCGCGGGACGGGTGCTTTCACGACAGCATTTTGAAGAGAGCCTCTACGGCTGGGATGAGGAGATAGAGAGCAATGCGATTGAAGTGCATATTCATCACCTGCGCAAAAAACTCGGTTCAGATCTGATTCGAACAGTCAGGGGTGTAGGCTATACGATAGATAAAGCAACATAATGCAGTCTATCCGGCTGCGACTTGTTTTTTTTATCGGCAGCTTAATGCTGCTGGTCTGGGGTGGAATTACCGCCAATAGTATTCATTCGGCACGCGAAGAGGTGCAGGAGCTTTTTGATGCACAGCTTGCGCAATCTGCACGGGTGCTGCATGCGCTGATCCTGCATGAAATGGCAGAGGCGGCAGTCGAAGGAAAGATTGATAGTGCAATAATAATGGATGAATCTATCCCCGGGCATTTCTATGAAAGCAAGATCTCATTCATGGTCAGGGACAAGGATGGTAAAGCCTGGTTTATGTCCAGGCAGGTGCCGGATTTTGACATCAATATAGATATAACCGGGTTTACTGATGCCACAGCTGATGATGGAAAGTGGCGGGTGTTTGTCATGCGGGACAATGTCGTCAATTTTTCAGTCGAAGTAGCGCAGAACTATCTCATACGAAATGAATTGATTATTGAAATCACCCGGAATGTCTTCTGGCCGTTCATCATTGTTCTGCCTTTGCTCTTGCTGATGATCTGGATAGGGGCAAGTCGCAGCCTGAAACCGCTGGAAGCCATAGCAGACGAAGTGGGACATCGTAATCCGCAGAACCTTGAGGAGATAGATGCTGCCACAGTGCCGTCGGAAGTACTGCCTTTGTTTGTTTCACTCAATACCCTGTTGAACCGTTTAAAAAAGGCCTTAAACAATGAACGTGGGTTTACCTCAGATGCGGCGCATGAGTTACGCACGCCGCTGGCTGGTATCAAAGCACAGGCCCAGGTTGCTCTGCGAGCATCTGATGAAAAAGAAAAAGATGCGGCGATCAGGCATATCATTATCGGTATCGATAACACAACGCACCTGGTGCGCCAGATGCTGATGCTGGCCAGGCTGGATCCTGATATCCCGAAGAGAAGATTTGAACAACAGGACCTGACGCGTATCCTGACAGAAGTGGCTGCTGATGTAGCGAGCATGGCGATGGAAAAACATGTAGAGCTGGAAGTACGGCAGACCACCGGTGCCATTATGATAGAAGGACAGGCAGAAGCACTGTCCGTGCTGATCAGAAACCTGATGGATAATGCCGTTCGCTATACGCTGGCGGGCGGCTGGGTAAAAGCAGGTATTTCCCGTGCACCGGAAGGTGTGATATTGAAAGTGATGGATAGTGGGCCGGGCATTGCAGAAAAGGATAAAGACAGGGTCTTCGACCGATTTTATCGCGGTCTGGGTACCGGCCAGACCGGCAGCGGACTGGGGCTGTCTATCGTGCAGCGCGTCGTCGACCTGCACAATGCAACAATAGAATTTCAGACCGGGAGAGGAAAAGGAAAGGGCGTGACGGTTGTGGTGACGTTTCCTGCAAAATAAGTTTCAAGTTTCAAGTTTCAGGTTTCAAGTTTCAAGTTTCAAGATAAATGATCTGAAAGCTATCACCGCATAGGTTAATAAGTTATT
>JAYEGM010000133.1:0-11901 GCA_034659075.1 Pseudomonadota bacterium | reverse complement strand
GCGCCGGGGACGGCGCTCCTACATCAGCCCATTGGGAAACTTTTATTTTTGACGCTTGATTTTGACCTACCCGTCCCGTTCAGGCTTGCCGAGAAGCGCAGGATGAGCTGGGGTTTCGGGGTGTGCCTGTCTGAGCGTAGCGAGTTCACACCCCGCCAGCTTATCTGAGCATCGCAGGGAACCCGTAGGGCATGCATGCGGGTGCTCTTTCTTTTGGTTACTTTTCTTTGAGCAAGCAAAGATAAAGTAACTCGTCCATGAAGGACGAAACACTCAGTACAATTCGTGCAAACGAATAAAAAAGAAACGCACTCACCCATAAAGGGCAAATCATCCCAATCAGAACGGAAAAATATCCCGTCTGAGACTTGGAATAATACGTCCAAGTTCAGCAAAGCCGGTATCCCGTGTGAACAGGACTCCTGCCCCTATATCAGGGCTGCCATCTGAAAATCCCTTGACCAGGTAGCCCATCACTTTCCACTTTGGGGTCATACGGTGGCTTACAAAACCTGTCAGTTCGCTCATGCCTTCAGTGAAGCTTGTCGTCGCTTCCCTGATATCATAGAAGGCACCAAAGGATGTCGTATTATTGTAGCGGTATGAATCACCGATAGAACCATAAAAAACATTATTGATCTTTACTAAATCGGGGTCGCCAAAAATTTTGTAGCCGAGGGTAAAAAATAGTGAATTTTTATCCAGCGTCTTGATCAGGTCTGTCTCCAGTGCCCAGTCGATTTCACCGGTACCGAGCCCCTTATCTTCATCCGCAGTCGGTAGTTTTATCCGGCCTGTGACATCGACTATTGGCAGTGTTTCTGTGCCCGGGTACGTGAACCAGGTGAAAGATGCTGTGATATCACCCAGACCTGATTCGCTGGTTGAGCCGCCACCAGGAATTGGAATCGGTGTGCCGTCAGGGCCTATCACGACATCGCCGGGGCTTTCGATTGAGATGTAGGGAATAGTGAGGCCGCTACTCCATTTATCGGTACCATATTTGAATGTTAACGGGATATAGACCATGTCGGTGGATTCCTCTGCACCATATTTACCCGTGCTGAAATCCACTCCGGTGGTAATAAAAACATGATTTGATGGCAGGTCTACAGCCTGCGCATGCAAAGGCAGGCCAATAGCCAAGACGGTGGCTATTGCGGTGAAAATAGAATGTGTATTTGCTTTCATCAACATCATGTTTCCTGTATTTTTGGTAAATAAACGAAATCGGCGAAAGGGTATTCACCCTTTCGCCGACAGATCTGTTACTGATTGCTAACTGCGACCCGGGCGCTGCGGCTTTTCAGGTTTCTGTGGTTTTTGCGGGCGCTGCGGTTTCTCAACACGGGAGATCTTCTCCGGCCTTTGCGGCTTTTCTACACGTGAGATTTTTTCCGGCCGCTGGGGTCTTTCAACACGAGTGACCTTCGTTGGTTTCTGGGGCCGCTCTACACGCTCAGCCCTGATCGGTTTCGAGGCTTTCTCTATCCTTACAGTCTTTTCTACTCTTGTCGCTTTCTCAAGCTTTACAGACTTTTCCAGTTTCTGGCTCTTGTCTATCCTTGCTTTAGCTGCTTTGACACTCCGTTTAGAAACCCCCAGTTCAGCTGCAACAGCAAGCTCTTCAACAGCAGTGCCACCCACCTCTTCCGGCAACGGCTCTACTTCAGGCACTTCTGCTCCATCATCAAGTTTGTTTAGCTTACGCTCAAGATTTTCCCGCAGACGGGCCAATGCCGTCTGATGCCCATGATTACTGCCTTCATAGTTAACATCTACAGGATAACCAGCCGCGTCATAGGTAACGGTCATGCCGAGTTTCTGTTGCTTGTCCAGGATTGCATTATACAGACCGGCAGGGCCTACTCCAGCATAGGCATCGCCATCATAGGCATAGCCGTCATTGTCCACTGCAACGTCTGGATGAACGGTCAGTGTTTCTGTTTCTACAGGTAGTTGTCCTATTTCAGGTATTTCTTCCGGCAGCGGTTCTACTTCAGGTGTTTCTGCCAGGACAACATCTATATCCGGGGTCTGTACCGGGTCGATATCACCTTCCTGCGCATGGGAGGTCATAACGACAGATGCCCCCAGTGCCAGCGCCGTTGCGATAGCGGCATACAACTGTTTAGTTTTCGGACGTTCGGTTGTTGATTTCATTTCTACCTCCCCTCATCGGTTTATGATGGAATATTAGGCGACAACATGGTGGGCATCAAGATATGGCTGATTAGTGGTTACTGGCTGTGGATAAACAGGACGAATGGTCAATGAATAATTTTTTGTTAATATTCTGAGCCACAGCTAACAATAATTTATACAACAAACATAAAATGTTAGAATCAAAAGATGCAAACACGCCACCTTCTCCCTGTAGATAAGCTACTGATCCAGGCCGACTCGGCCTTGCGAACAATCTTCGGCAATCCACCTTTAAGCGGCAGACCCTACCCGGCAGCGGGTTGTACTGAGACCGAGCTAAGTGGACAGGAAAAGAAGCATACTGCCGGGCTGATGCGGATTAACCATTCAGGTGAGGTCTCCGCCCAGGGGCTCTATCAGGGCCAGGCACTAACAGCAAAACTTCCCAACGTCAGAGAGAAAATGGAGCAGGCCGCCGCCGAAGAAAATGATCACCTGGTGTGGTGTGAGCAACGGTTGAATGATCTTGATGCACGTAAAAGCCTGCTCAACCCGGTCTGGTATACCGGCTCATTTTTGATTGGCGCGACGGCAGGCATGCTGGGCGACAAATGGAGCCTCGGCTTTGTTGCTGAGACAGAGCATCAGGTTGTACGTCACCTTGATGAACATTTAGGGTCACTCGCTGAGCATGATGAGTGCAGTCGAGCCATCCTGGAACAAATGAAAATTGATGAGGCAAAGCACGCGACCACCGCCCTGCATCATGGTGGCGCTGAACTTCCGGCACCTGTCAAAAAACTAATGGGACTGATGTCAAAGGTAATGACACGCACAGCCTACCGGGTATAAGCAGGAGCCATTGTCAGCAGCACTACAGGCATGAGAATAACAGCTTTGCTTTGCTTTACTCGTCCTCACCTTCACTGATGAGAGCCTGATAACTCTGCTGAAAAAATATTTCCATCTCATCTATCAGAACAACGCTTTCTTCTCCATGCATCAGGTTTCTCATCATAAAGGATGAGGTTTTCTCAAACAGTATTTTTGAGTCAAGCATCGGATAGGTTTTCGACAGCCTTTTGACGGCCTTGACTACAGATTCTTCCTGCGGGCGGGGGATATCCAGTGGATGTTCTGCAACCGGCTCAGTCTCTATTGCATAACGCTGGCTCAGAAACTCTGCATAATCAAGCAGTGCCTGCTGCTGGGTCTCGGGCAACTGACGGAATCTTTTTAATAATACTTCTTCCGTATCAGGCATTTTAGTAATTTAATGAACTTCTGAATTAATGGGTCGAACCAAAATCGATATATGCCTCAGGCCTTTTCGTCTTTGTCTTTTTCAATATTGCAACGCTCATGGGCAAAATTTAAGAATTCCTGCATCGCTCGAATACGAAACTTCTGCCGCTGATGAACCAGGGAGAAAGGTCGATGTAATGGCGGATCAATTTTTACTGCCTTCAATGTATTTAGCTGTAATTCTTTCGCCAGTGTCGTCTCTGAGACGATAGAGATACCCAAACCGGACTCTACGGCATTCTTGATCGCTTCAGGACTGCCGAACTCCATGCTTAAATCAAGGTCGCTCATGCTCATGTCATTCTCGTCAAGATAATCACTCAGCACACAGCGTGTACCGGAACCTTCCTCGCGAGAAATAAATGGATAGCTTTTCAGTTCATCGATATGTACAGATTCTTTGGCTGCAAGAGGGTGGCCTGGTTCAACAATGACAACAAGATTATCCTGCCAGCAGTCTTCGACGACCAGGCTTTTGTTGCCCACTGGAAATTCAACAAGCCCGACATCAATATCGTTGTTTTCCACCATGTGGACGACGCCGAGGGAATTTGACACCTTCAGGCGCAGCTTGACCTTAGGGTAAAGTACCTGGAACTCTCCCAGTAGACGAGGCAGCATATATTCAGCGACAGTGGTGCTTGCACCGATTACCAGGACACCGATAATTTCTCCGGTAAGCGTACGTATATCATTATCCATCTCACGATAGAGTCCAAGAATCTGTTCTGAATAGACAAAGACCTTTTTCCCGACTTCTGTGAGACTAATCCGGTTATGGGTGCGGTCGAATAAACGAGTATTGAAATATTCTTCAAGCTGACGAACCTGGAACGTAACAGCCGGCTGCGTCATGTGCAGAGAATCCGCTGCCTTGGTGAAACTGAGCAATCGCGCAACGGTGTGGAATACTTGTAGACGTCTGTCCGCCATATAAATACCTTGCCTGTCAGGGTGAATCGATACAGTCTAGGCTACCGTCATATATAAGGCAATTCTTAATCGTTTTTCAACGGCATATACCAATATATTTATTAGCCTGCGGGTAATCGATTTAAAAGCCTTCCAGCTTTAATTTCAGATCAGTTGGACTACTGGCATACTGTAGCGCTACATCTTCGGTAATATTTCCCGTCCGATAAAGCTCCAGCAGGCTGCGGTCGAAAGGAATCATACCCTCTGCTGCCGTTCCCTTTTTAATCACATCACCAATTTCTGCCACGCGCAGAGGATCAAGGATATATTCACGCACCAATGCCGAAACGGTCATGACTTCTGCTGCCAGTGCCCGCCCCCTGCCATCTGCTTTCGGAAGCAGGCGCTGGCTGACGACTCCTTTTAAATTACCGGCCAGTTTGGAGCGAATTGTCTGCTGAGCATTAGGCTGAAATGAAGATATAATACGATTGATGGTCTCTGCCGCATCAGGCGAATGCAAAGTCGAGAACACCAGATGCCCGGTTTCTGCTGCGGTCAGGGCGATATCAATGGTCTCAGGATCACGCATTTCACCGAGCAGGATTACATCAGGATCTTCACGCAGTGCTGCACGCATCGCATCCGGGAAACTATTGGTGTCTACGCCTACCTCGCGCTGGGAAATAATTGCCTTGTTATCGGTAAAGAGATATTCCACCGGATCTTCAATAGTCAGTATATGCTTGGCATAGGTGCTGTTTATCTCCCCGATTAATGAAGCCAGGCTGGTCGATTTACCGGAGCCGGTGGCTCCCGTCATAAGTACCAGGCCACGTTCTTCATGCACAAAGCGTCGCACCGTTTCCGGCAACCCGAGTTCTTCAGGACTGGGCACATTTGTGTTAATGACACGCAAGGCCATTGATATACTGCCACGCTGATAATAAGCATTGGCACGCACACGCCCTATACCTTTCAGGCCAAATGAAAAGTCAGCCTGGCGCACTGTTTCAAATGCTTCTTTATTGTGCCCCGGTATTATTTTATCGGTTAGGTCTTTCATAAAGGCAGCCGAAGTCACAGGAAAACGTTCCACCGTTACCAGCTTGCCATCTATACGTACAACAGGGTGTGTACGTGTACGCAAATGAATATCTGAGGCATCCTTACCCATAGCAAACTTTAAAAGTGTCGCAAGATACTGGATCGATTCAATCTCTCCGCTCTTATCTTTATTTGCCTGTTCACTACTGCTCATATGCTTTGCTTCCTTCGCCTGTGCAGGCGTGACCGTCTGTTTTTTGTCGTACTAGCAAGAGCATAACAACAATAGGCTAAAATGAAAATTCCAGCGCACCCGTTCGGGCAGACTGGCTTACGAAACCGCCAAAAACCATGCAGATTTTTTTGCATATAAGCCAAATTCCTATCCCAACCGATTACGGCTGTGACTAAATCACTTAAAATGAACAATTGCTATTGCTAATATACTTTCCAGTTCTAGTTGAAAACACAACTGAGTACACCATTATGAAAAAAGAATACTTTTTAAAGCTACTATTTATCACGTCCCTCTCATTCGGCCACATCGGTGGCTCAGGGGCTGATGAGATTTCTATCGACCAGGCAGTTGCTTATGCACTTGAGTATAGTCCAGTTTTACAGGGTACGGCCTCTGGCGTACGGGCCCGCGGCGAACAGATAAAATCTGCCGAGGCCGCCAAACTACCCGTCATCGATCTTGATTATGGAATGATCTATTCGGATAACCCGCTTGTTTCCCTCGGCAGCAAGCTGAACAACCGCTCCATCACGGCCGAGGACTTTTCCCCTGACACAGTCAATGACCCGGGGTTTGCAGATAACTACTTCGGCAATCTCAGACTCAAACTTCCTCTATATACGGGAGGCAGGATTACTGCAGACATTGATGAAGCCAATGCAAACCATACATCCTCTATTGAGCAGCACAAGCGAACGAAATCCACGGTAATTTACCAGGTGAACCGTGCCTATCTGCTTGCACAGGCTGCACAGCAGGCGATCGAGATTGCACGCAGCAGCACTGCATCTGCAAAAAAACACGTCAAAACAACCCGAATTTTGCTAGCAGAGAACAGAACTGTTGCGTCAGATAATCTCTCAGCGAAGGTGTATTACAGCTCGGTCAAAGGCGTAATTTCACAAGCTGAGGCACAACATGAACAGGCACTAAACGCATTGAAGCAGGTTATGGGCAGGGATTTGTCTGCAGAGATCAGTGTCGTGCCATGGAAAGCTGTCAGCAAGCAGGCAGAACTGCCTGCAGTCAACATGGCTGAAACTCAGGCATTGAACAACAGGCACGACCTCAAGGCCTCTGACAAGGACATCTCTGCATCCGAGGCCCGCACACGCATTGCCAGCAGTGCTTCCCGGGTTCAGCTGGGACTGGAGGCAAGCAGCAGCCTCTATGCAGATGACCCGCTGGTGGATGAGCTGTCCTGGGGGGTGCTGGCCGTGGCAAAGATCAATCTCTTTTCTGGTGGAGTTAATAAAAGTCGAGTCAGTGCGGCACGTGAAGAAACCAGTCGCCTGCAGGCCGAAAAAGCGGCTAAAGAACTCGAAATTCGCAAACAGGTACGCAATGCCTATGCATCGATCAAGGAAGGAAACAGCCGGATGAAACTGGCCAGTGCTAACCTGTCCGATGCACAAAAGGCCGTTACCCTGGTCAATGAACGTTATGGTGAAGGCAGAACCATACTGATTGATTTACTGCAATCAGAACAGGCATTGATGAAAAGCCGGTCTGAATCACTGAATTCCCGCCTGTTGCTGGAAGCCAGCAAACTCGAACTACAGCTTGCCCTGGATGATTTCACGGAGGCGGAGCAATGAAAACCATAAATAAGTTGAAACCTGTTTTTCACTTCGTATTGCTGACAGGCAGCATACTCATGCTGGCCGGTTGTCATGGTTCCCACCAGCAGGCCACTGCAGAACTTGAGCTGCCGGTGATTGGGCAGTCAGTCATAGCGCCTGAAGTCCTGGCTGATGGCTCTGTAAGCATAAGTCCCGCTCTACTCGTTCAGCATATAGGTACAGATGGAGTCTTTATCCTTTCTACTGATAATCGTGCACGGTTTCGTATGGTCAAGGCAGGAAAAAAAAGGGGTAAAGAGATAATCATCAGCAGTGGCCTGACGGGTATGGAACAGATTTTGAGCGGCCCCTATGATTCAGTCTTTGATGGCAGCCCTGTTCGGGTGAAACAAGTAAACGAGGATTAAACAGTGGCAAACCCTATCAATGACAAGGAAATAAATACCGGGATAGCGGGCAAGCTTGCTGGCTATTTCATCGACAGTCGGCTGACCATACTGATTATTGTGTTTGCTTTTCTGGCAGGGATAACGGCATTTCTCATCACCCCACGAGAAGAGAACCCGCAGATTATCGTTCCAGCCGCCAACATCATCGTCGCTAAACCCGGCGCCTCACCCGATGAGGTAGAGCAATTGATCATCAAGCCGCTGGAAAGCATTTTGCAGGGCATGCGCGGTGTGGAACATACCTACGGGATAGCAACGGATTCGATGGGCATAGTCACTGTTCAGTTTAAAGTCGGCGAAGACAAGGAAGATGCACTGGTCAAGCTCTATGACCATATCATGAGCAATATAGACCGGATCCCGCCCGGCACGGAACAACCATTAGTCAAACCTGTCGATGTTGATAATGTGCCGATCCTCACCATCTCGCTGTCATCAGACACGGTGGATGATGGTGAACTTCGTAATATCGGAAACCGGGTTATGGAAGTGTTGCGTCGTGTTGATGGCACCTCGGTCTCCTATCTGCATGGTGGACGGCCACGGACAATCAATGTCGAGCTTGATCTGAAAAAAATGAAGTCGCTGGGTGTCAGTCTGTCACAAATTACTGATATGCTCGATGCAACAAATGTTCGCTCCTCAAGCGGAACCCTGGTAAGTCAAAACACCGTGAAACGGGTTCGTGCCGGCGGTATGCTTAATAATGCCGATGAGCTGTCCAAGCTTGTCGTCGCTCTCTATAAACACAAACCTGTTTATCTCAGCGACATCGCCAGCATCACTGATGGTCCGGCTGAAATCACCGAGCAGCATCGCTTTGCAGCAGGTGCTGCATTTACAGGTAAAAGACCTCTCAACTATGAAGTACCCGCCGTAACTATTGCCATTGCGAAACGGTCTGGCAGCAATGCGGTCTCAGTCGCCGAGGATGTACTGGCTAAACTCGATGAAGTCCGCGAACAACTCATCCCTGCCAACATCAATGTCAACATCACTCGCAATGATGGTGCACGGGCGGATGATGCGGTAAACGTACTGCTTGAACATCTCGCCATTGCTATCTCGACGGTGGTTTTACTGCTGATATTTTCACTCGGCTGGCGTGCAGCTGCCATCGTCACCATGACGATACCACTAATCATGTTTATCACTCTGGCTATTGGCTATGTGTCAGGGCAAAGCATCAACCGCATCACTTTGTTTGCGTTGATTCTTTCGCTGGGACTGCTGGTCGATGATTCCATTGTGGTAATCGAAAATATATTTCGACATTACAGTCAGGGCACCAAAGACAGAATTCGTTCTGCCATTGATGCTGTGAATGAAATTGGCCGCCCTACAAATCTTGCAACGTTTACTGTGATCCTGGCCTTTCTGCCAATGTTCTGGGTGACTGGCATGATGGGACCATACATGGCACCGATCCCATTCTATGTCCCGGTGGCAATGATTGTCTCGTTGGCAATCGCCTATACCGTTGCTCCCTGGGCTGCGAACAAATGGTTAAAAGTGAGTGACACTAAAACATCGACGCATGAAACAGATCACTCTAACGGCTTACTGGAACGAATTTACGGTGCGATGTTCAAAAAGCTGGCTGCAAAATCCCTGTACAGACGCCTCTTCCTGCTGTCTGTCGTCGGGCTGTTGTTTGCCGTCTTTCTGCTGCCCGTCTATGATCAGGTAAAGTTTAAAATGCTGCCGAAAAATAACACCAATACGTTCAATATCACCATTGATATGCCGGAGAACAGCAGCCTGGAGAACACCGACAGGGTTGCCCGTAAGCTTGGTGATATCGTTCGTACTAACCCGCATGTCATCAACTATGAAACAACCATAGGTAAAAGTGGCGTCGCGGATTTCAATGGCCTGCTGCGTGGTACCGGACTGAATAAGGGATCCCATGTAGCCGAACTACGCGTCAACCTGACGGACAAGCTTGGCCGCAAGGTTTCTTCTATTGATATCGTACAGCAGCTGCGGCCAGCTGTTGCTGAACTGGCCACAGAAACGGGTGCCAATATCAAACTGGTCGAGGATCCGCCAGGCCCGCCTGTAAGGGCAACTCTGCTGGCAGAGCTCTACGGCCCGGATTATGAGGAACTACGCCGGATCGCAAAAGAAATTCGCCATGAGGTGTTCGACAATACCGCCGATGTGGTGGATATAGACGACAGCGTCACTGACGATGTCACGGAATTTGAAATACATATTAATCGTGAAAAGTCTGCACTGGCAGGCATCCCTGCGGCCAGAATCATTCGCACATTAAACACCTTCATCGGCGGCTATGAAGCTGGAACTGTACACATCAAGGGCGAGAGAGAACCGGTAGCTATTCGGTTTCAAATTTCTGCAGCCAACAGGGTACAGCAGTCTGATCTGGATAACATATTTCTGCTGACCGCACAGGGTAAAAAGATCAGGCTTTCTGAAATTGCCGAAATTCGTGAACACATCGCTGACAAACCGATTCTACACAAGGACCAGGTGCCCGTTGTCTATGTTAGCGGTGAACTTGCATCAACATCGCAGGTCTATGCCGTCATGAAAATGAAGCAGTACCTGGACACCCATCCATTGCCAGGAGATATAGAACTGGTACAAAACTTCATCAACGCGCCAATAACTGGGGAATACACCCTGCGTTGGGATGGTGAGATGCGACTGACACTGGATGTATTCCGCGACCTGGGGGCCGCTTTTGCGGTCGCACTGATACTGATCTATCTTGTACTGGTTGGCTACTTTCAGTCATTCATGCTGCCGATCATTGTTATGGGAGCAATACCGCTGACCATGATCGGGGTCTTCCCCGGCCATGCCATTATGGGACAGTATTTCACTGCCACATCAATGATCGGGTTTATTGCACTGGCCGGTGTAGTTGTTCGCAACTCTCTGCTGCTGATTGATTTCATCATCGAATACCGGCGTGCCGGCCACAGCCTTGAACAGGCGGTACTTCAGGCCGGGGTAACCCGCCTGCGGCCGATCTTGTTGACAGCGATTGCCATTGTACTAGGCACCATGGTGATGATATTTGATCCGGTGTTTGGCGGGCTGGCTGTCTCCCTTATCTTTGGTACGATTGCGTCGACCATCCTGACATTGTTTGTTGTTCCGCTGGTCTATTTAGGTTATTGCAAACGCATATCACCAGAAAAACCCTTAAAGGGATGACCATACATAACTGCAAAAAAAGCCCCGCATTGCGGGGCTTTTACTTTCCTTTCAGAAAACTTGCTTCATCTATGGACAAACCGTTGGGTCAGAGGGGAAATGACCAAACAATAGCAGGAAGTTTTTGAATGGCCCCATATTCCCCATGGCTTCGATCTTTGGTCCTTTAAATTTCAAACGGCCAAACATCATAGCCTTCATCGGGCCATAATCTCCATTACCGATTTCTATCCAGCGCTTGGTGTCTGCAAACATCTCATAATCAGCGGAACGGTCCAGGTCCGGGTTTTCAACCTTACCGGCGTAAACACACATGGCCTTATTGTCCTGGCGTTCGAACTGCATTTCAACGCGTGGGCTATCCGGGCAGTCTTTACGATAAAGCTGGATGATCTTGAACCCTTTATCACCATCGTTATCTATCCATTCAGAATCAGCCAGGCCTTTGGTCATAAGACCATCGGCATTCCAGGCAGCGCAGAATTGCTTGATATACTCAACGGACATCATGGCAGGTAAATCACCACTTGCAGGCATATCCTTCGCTGGCACTGCTGTTACCTCTGCGGCAGAATCAGGTGCAGTTTGCTCGGTCTGTTCTGCATCCTGTTTTTTCTCCGCCTCTTTCTGTTGCCCGTATACCGCCCCGGAAAAAATGAACATGCCGGCTACCGTCAACACGGCTGCGGCTGCCTTCAGCGAAAATTTACTTAGTGAACATCTAAATGCTTTCATAATCTCACTCCAAGTACCAATCTATCTAGCCAATAAAAAAGGGAACAGCGCTAGTCTGTCCCCTTTTTCAATACTAACCATATTGAATACTAGCTGGCCTTAGCCCTGTTAGTATCTCCAGGTGTAGTTGGCACCAATTTCAAACTGCTCCATTCTGATAGTGACATTCTGGGTATCCCCGCCAGGTGTGGCAGCCAGAGGGTTACCACCACTAACTTCTGTTTCTGGCGCCCACATGAATGAGAAATCAAGTGAACTGGATTTGCCGACATTGGTAGAAAAACCCGCTGTCCAG
>JAYEGM010000132.1:0-3030 GCA_034659075.1 Pseudomonadota bacterium | reverse complement strand
GAGCAGGAACAGCTGCTTGCCCTGGAGCATGCTCTGGAGAGCAGCTTTGACATGGCTGTGCCTGAAGGTTTTGAAGATCGCTTGCTGGCCATCAGTCGCAATGAAAAAGAATCAGGCAAAGGCCGTAGCGGGCCGTTTGCTGGCCGCATCTGGCAAATGGCTGCGAGCATAATGCTGGTCATTGGCCTGGTGGTTTACCTCGGGCTCAACCAGTACTCCCCGTTGAATAATGCCTATGCACTCGAAGTCACTGTCATCAACCACATCACGGATGAACTGAATCAGCTGCATGGAAGCCATGATGTCAGTCACAACAAGCTCAGCAAGATTATGGCCGCCATCAATACGCAGACCCGCGGTGATATCGGCAAACTCAACTATGCCAGCAAGTGCCAGATTCGCAAAAATGCCGGTGCGCACCTGATCGTCAACGGCGAGAGCGGCCCTGTGACGGTACTGGTAATGCCCGGTGAGTACATCGACCGGGATATCAACATCAGGTCCGGCCGTTTCGATGGTGCCATCTATCCGACAGGTTATGGCAGCCTTGCTGTGGTTGGTGAGAAAGGTGAATACATCCCGCCTATTGCCGAGAAAATGTTGCAGGGCATCGTCGCTACCAGCATATAATTACTGGCGGTGTTACGTATTACGTAAACCTGTTCTCCTTCGCCCTGGGGCGCGCCTCGCACAACTACTACCGGCGTGCTGCTACGACTTTTTAATCAAACTCTCTACCAAATCCATCGGCAGCGGGAAGACGATGGTGTTGGAACGCTCGCCGGCTATTTCGGTCAGTGTCTGCATATACCGCAGTTGCAGGGCCTCTTTTTGCTGTGACAGGGTTTTCGCGGCCTCCAGCAGCTTCTCCGCGGCCTGCATTTCGCCTTCGGCGTGGATCACCTTGGCGCGCCGGGTACGCTCGGCTTCGGCCTGTTTGGCGATGGCGCGAATCATGCTCTCGTCAAGATCGACGTGCTTGATCTCGACATTGCTGACCTTGATGCCCCAGGCATCGGTCTGCTTGTCGAGGATGCTCTGGATATCGACATTGAGTCTATCGCGCTCGGACAGCATTTCATCAAGCTCGTGCTGACCCAGTACTGAACGCAAGGTCGTCTGTGCCAGCTGGCTGGTGGCCATGTAAAAGTTCTCCACCTGGATAATGGCCTTTTCAGGATCAATGACGCGGAAGTAGACCACGGCATTGACCTTGACCGAGACATTGTCGCGCGAAATGACATCCTGGGTTGGTACGTCCATGACGATGGTACGCAGATCAACCCGCACCATCTGCTGGATAAACGGGATGATGATTATGAAGCCTGGCCCCTTGACCTTCCAGAAGCGGCCAAGGGTGAAAACTACGCCACGCTGGTATTCACGCAGTATGCGAATCGCGCTGGCGATGAAGGCGATGACCAGCACCGCCACGATCAGAGCTGTATAGGACGTCATGATTGAGTCTCCTTATCTGCTAATTGTTCATTTTCTGGCACCGGTTCAACGTTTAGCGTTAGACCATCCAGTCCGGTGACCCTTACATGCTGCCCCTTATGCAAGGGTGTACCTGTTCTGGCCTGCCAGGATTCACTGTGTACGTACACAGTGCCAGTATTGTCAAAGTCATCGATGGCTACGCCATCGGCACCGATCAGCTGCTCGGAACCACTGACTACCGGCCGCTCCCGCGACTTGAACGCCATGCCGACCAGCAGGATGAACACTACCGCGCTGCTAACGGCAAAGGTCAGTATCACGGACAGGTCGATGCCAAAACCGGGGGCCTCAGTATCCATCATAATGACCGAGCCGATGACAAATGCCACGACACCGCCCAGACCCAGGATGCCAAAACTGGGTTGGTAGGCCTCGCCAATCATTAGCGCAATGCCGAGAAGAATCAGTGCAACACCGGCATAGTTGATCGGCAGCAGCTGCAGGGCATAAAGCGCTATCAGCAGAGAAATCGCCCCGATGGTACCCGGTACGATGGCACCGGGGTTGGAAAATTCGAGGATCAGACCATAGATACCCACCAGCAACAGGATGTAGGCAATATTGGGATTGGTAATGGCGCTGAGCAGACGGCTGCGCCAGTCGGGCTCGAGTTCGCGCACCACCAATCCTTCAGTTTCGAGTGTCACCTTTTTGCCCAGAACATTGACTTCACGGCCGTTGATCTTCTGCAACAACTCAGCCATATCCGCCGCCATGAGATCAATGACGTTAAGCTTCAGCGCCTCGCTGGCCTGCAGACTGACCGCTTCACGCACCGCCTTTTCGGCCCAGTCCTGATTGCGTCCATGCAACTCTGCCAGGCCACGAATATAGGCTGCCGCATCATTGATCGACTTGCGTTTGGAGATGTCCATTTGTTCCACCGGCTCGGCTATGTCCGTCTCGTCTGCCGTGCCCCCTTCATCCGACCTGTCCGGTTTGTCAGCCTCATCTGACCTGGCCGGTTTTCCTTTATCAGGGGACGGCAGCCCGCCAATAGCAACCGGTGTGGCTGCACCCAGGTTGGTGCCCGGCGCCATTGCGGAGATATGGCTGGCATAGAGGATATAGGTGCCCGCGCTGGCAGCACGCGACCCGCTCGGTGCGACCCAACTGGCCACCGGCACGGTAGAGCTGGTGATGTTCTTGATAATGCCGCGCATCGCTGTGTCCAGCCCACCCGGGGTGTCCATACGAATGACGACAAGCTTTGCCTGATCGCGGGCAGCGGTTTGCAGGGCACGTTCGATATAGTCGTCAGTCGCCGGGCCGATGGCATCTTCAATGGTCAACAACAAAACATGCCCACCGGTATTATCAGCAGATGTGGCTGATACCGTATTCAGCAGGGTCCCCGTCACCATCAGCAACAGGAGCACAACAGAGATTTTTGTCTTAATAAACATAGACGCTCAACTCCTTGTTGAGTACCCAGCATACCACAACCGGGAAAATCAGGGTGAACTACAGAACTCCCGGGGAAAGGTTAAAGGTTAAAGGTTAAAGGTTAAAGGAAGTTCAAAATCGGAA
>JAYEGM010000131.1:0-11999 GCA_034659075.1 Pseudomonadota bacterium | reverse complement strand
AAAGAATAAAAAAAGTGGAGATGCCGTGCGCCAGCACAAAAAAACCTAGTCCCCTCGTCCAATCCGTACTAACCGGTATCCCGTCTGCCTGAGTTTATTCAGTAATCCCAATTCACCCGGAAGATGCAGGGCGCCGACAGCGATGAAAGTATTCCCTGCTTGCAGGCGATATTGCAGGCGGTCAAACATTTTCTGATTACGATCATAAATCAATCGGGTCTTTATTAGGTCGGCAAGTTTTTTGTCCTCTGGCTCCTGAGCGGCACTGACCTGTGCGAGTTCTTCAATGTTGCCGTTTAAGTAGGCGTCAAGCAAATCACGATAGGCCTGTTTTTTTTCTGATAGCGTGCTCATGGTTGAGCGCAACAGGTTTACCTGATCGGTTAGCATCAAATCATCAAAGATCGACAACTGTTCATCAATGGTTTCCAGTCCCTCTATCCTGATGCCGGCATCGCTTGCGATGTTTGCGAGCTTTTTGTCGAGAAAGGTTCCAGAATCATTTTCCGGCCGGATCAAAAGCAACATGGCGGCCCAGGGCTTAAGCACTGAAAGAATATCACCTGGAAGATTGTTGCCTGATTCGGCCAGTGCCAGCGTCACTTTATTGAATTCTTCTTCACCAATTACCTGTTTCAGGTTTTTACCATCGGTGAATAGCATCTTGCGTAGAAGATTAACCGAGCCGCCATCATTTAATTCAAGCTCCAGTATCAGTGTATCTGCCGAGTTAAGGCGTCTTAATACATTGTCGGGGATGGCCATCACTTTTTCATCATCGATGTGGATGGTGCCAAGTATGTAGCTGCTGAGGATGCCACGGCTGCTGTCCGGATATTCTATGCGCCATAGCATAGGGCTGCCGGCCTGCAGGCCGATTTGCTTATTCGTGAAATAATCTGGCTGTGATACAGGGCGGGCCCTGTTTCGTTCTCCCTTGCTGCGGTCAATATAGTGGGTCTCAGGCTGCGTGTACTGGGCTGTATTATAGGCTATAACTGGCGCAGAGCAGACCAGCAGAAGTGACATTATGGGTAACAGCAGCGCTTTCGCCAGCAGTTGGGAGGGGAAAGAAATTTTCATCGGGAAAAGTGATTAAATCCAGAATGCTTTGGTGTATTGTTTATAATACCCTAAATTGATTTAAGGAGTGCAGCACAAATGCCGGATCTTTCTGTAGTCATCCCCGTACAGAATGAGGAAGAAAATATTCGCCTGTTAATAGAGGAAGTTAGACAATCTCTTGATAGCGTGCTTGATTATGAGCTGATCTATGTCAATGATGGTAGTACGGATACTACACTGCAGATTCTTGATGAATACCGTGCAGGCTTCCCGCAATTGAAAGTAATAAGCCATGAAACCGGAGTGGGTCAGAGTACGGCGGTTCGGACTGGCATAAAATATGCCGAATCGGAAATCATTGCTACGCTGGATGGTGATGGACAAAATGATCCTGCCGATATTCCGGCGCTGTATACGGCACTCGAAGAAAACTCTGCATCCGGGGTGGTGCTGGTAAATGGGTATCGTAAAAAGCGCAAAGATACTCCTGTTAAACGTATATCATCACGGTTTGCAAATGGGATTCGTGGATGGCTGCTGAGTGATGATACACCCGATACAGGCTGCGGCCTTAAAGTATTCAGCCGGCAGGCTTATCTGGCCATACCCTTTTTCGATCATCTGCACCGTTTTTTGCCGGCCATGATGATAAACGGCGGCGGAAAAGTGATGTCTATCGAGGTGAATCACCGGGAACGCCAGTTAGGTTCATCCCACTATGGTTTTTTTGACCGCCTGTGGGTGGGGATATTCGATATTATGGGAGTGATCTGGCTTAAGTCACGCACTACCCATCCAGTCATAATTAAAGACTCAGAAAACGGTTAGAGCAGGGTGATGAATAATACTATTTCAATTATTGAAATTCTGGGGATGACGCTGGTCATCACACCCTGGAAAATTATAGGTTATGTTGGTGTGATACTTTTTGCCGGGCGCTGGTTTGTGCAGTTATGGGCTTCCCGCCGATCACGCAAGGTCGTGATGCCGCGTCTGTTCTGGTATATGAGCATAGCCGGCAGTTTGATGCTGCTCAGTTACTTTATTTTCGGCAAAAATGATTCTGTCGGGATATTGTCAAATTCATTTCCCTTCCTGATTGCCAGCTACAATCTTTACCTGGATGTGACACATAAGAATCGTCTAAGTGAGACAGATCAGGTCGCTGGTCCCTGACAATCAGCTTTGGGCAACACCAGGGATAATGCCTTTCTGTTTAAGCCCTTCAAGAATTTCCAGACCGCCTTGCAGTATAGGCCCGGCATCAGCTGCCCCGAGCTCTTTTGCAATTTCCTTTAAAACGTCTGTAGCAGTGGCCTTTTCATGCTGTTCAAGTTGCTGTAACAATTTCGCTGTGACAGGGTTTATTTCAGTAAACTGAACATCGTCATCGTTATCGCGGTAGACAATGATGCAGACGGCCTGCTCAGCAGGCTGCTCAGGCCGAAAATCGGGCCTGATTTGATGCACAGGCCAGGAATAGGTCATCAGCCATGCCAGCGGTGACATCACAGGATGGCCATCCAGTAGCGACGACTCCGTATCAATCTGCTGCAGATCAGGTGCTTCCTGTGAAATTGATAATGCCAGCTCTATCCATTCATAGTGCGCAAGTTCAAACATAAAAGGCGGGTCTACATCCCGCATTGTGTGCTCTGTTTGCAGGTAATCAATGAATTCGCGTGAGATTTCCAGAAAATAGGGTGACTGACAACGGTGTAAGGCATAAAAGCTACGGGCCAGTGCTAGCCAGTCATCTTCTTCGTAGAGACTCATAAGAACCGGAAAAGTACTGCTAAGAAAACCCGTTACATTGCTGAAGAAAAGATTTCTGTAGATACCCATACGCCGGTCTTCGATATTTTCCGGCGGCGGGCTGTTATCCGGGTCACGAATATGGGCTGCAAATTGAAAAAGCTGTTTTCTCAATAACTCAGGCTGTGACATGGTGCACCTGTTTGTCAGTCTTTTTCTCGTGCTTGCGCTGGTGTTGTTTGATCTGAGCGACTTCAGTCATCAATTCCTTATACGGAGGTATATTGAAATCTCTTTCCAGCAGGGTAGGGAGTACGCCAAAATGTTCATAGGCGGCATCCAGCAGTGTCCAGACCGGATCGATAATATCTGCACCGTGGGTGTCAACAATCAGATCCTCTGCCTCGTTGTAGTGTCCGGCAATATGGACATAGGAGATACGTTTGCCGGGCAGCGACTGGAGAAATTCCACCGCATCATAGCGATGATTGACTGAATTAACATAGATGTTGTTCACATCCAGCAGTAATTGGCAGTCAGCTTCATCGAGAACCGCATTAATGAAATCGATTTCAGCCATCTGTTTGCCGGGTGCAGCATAATAGGAAACATTTTCAATCACCAGCGGCTGCTCGATGATGTCCTGAACCTGTTTAATGCGGTCAGCAACGTAATGCACGGCTTCTTCTGTAAACGGGATAGGCATCAGGTCATACAGGTGGCCAACATCTGAGCAGTAGCTCAGATGTTCGCTATAGCAACGGATCGAGTGCTCCTTCATGAACTGCTTTACCTGCTTGATAAAGGCAATATCAAGGGGCTCCGGGCCACCAATAGACAGCGACAGTCCGTGCAGGTTGAAAGGGTAACGCTCAGTAAAATAGCGGAACTGTTTACCAAAACGTCCACCCAGGCCAATCCAGTTTTCCGGTGCGACTTCCATGAAGTCGACAGGGATGGCCTTCTGTTGCATGAATTCATCCAGTAGAGTGCGGCGCAGGCCTATACCTGCACCCTGTACCGGAAAATGATTGTCACGAGTATTCATTAATCGTTTGTCTCAGGCATATAACGTTTCCTGATCCAGTAATCCACACTGAAATACCTACCGCCGCCGATGAAAAATAGTGCCAGTAGCATTATAAAATAAGTGGCAGCAAATTCTATCCCGTTATTCAGGATAACCAGGCTGCCATTTTCGGTCAGCCAGCTGTAATTACCGTGTTCTTTGAGAAGATCTTTAGCTACACCCAGGCGTTCGACGGCTCCGGCAGTACGTTCGCTGGCGAAAAAACCTGAGCCTTCGGCAATTGCCAGCCAGCCGTTTTGCCAGTGTGAAGTTACCGCCGCAACGACCATAGTGATCATCAGCGGGACAGATATCCAGCGTACTCCAAGGCCTATCAATAGCAGAATGGCACCCAGTACTTCTGAGCCGGTTGCCAGTGCAGCCATCAACTCCGGCATTGGCAGGCCCAGGCCCCAGTCAGGATTACCAAACCAGGCGGCAGTATCTTCGAAGTTGTTAAGTTTTTTGCTGCCGGCCATCCAGAAAATAGGTACCAGATAGATCCTGAGCAAAAGAGGGGCGAGGAAATCGATGGCACGCGTGCTGTCCAGCAGGCGTTGCAGTGGTATAAATAACTTTAAGAAAAAATTCATTCTGTGTCTCCGGTATGTTTTTTGTATGACCTGAGAGAAGATTGTTAGTTCACTTTTACGTACTTAAATAAAAAGGGCAGACGATTGCTCGCCTGCCCCAGATCTATAACTAAAAATTATAGACGACGTTTACGAACAGACCTTACATGCCTGAACCGCCACATTTACCTTCACCACATTTACCTTCTTTCTTTGCTTTATCTTTAGCCATGTCGCCGCCGCATTTACCTTCTTTGGCTTTTTCCTTAGCCATGTCGCCGCCACATTTACCTTCACCACATTTACCTTCTTTCTTTGCTTTATCTTTAGCCATGTCGCCGCCGCATTTACCTTCTTTGGCTTTTTCCTTAGCCATGTCGCCGCCACATTTACCTTCACCGCATTTACCTTCTTTGGCATCTTTAGCCATGTCGCCGCCACATTTACCTTCACCCGCTTTCTCTGCAACCATATAACCGCTTTCCATGGATGTCATGGCAAAAGGACTGGCGGCAGAAGCAGTACTGATCCCGGCTACTGAACCGATCAGTAATGAACCAACGGCTGCAGCAACGGCTTTTTGTTTAATTGGGTTAATCATATCTTGTTATTCCTCGTGTTTTTAACGTGTTTAAAATCAGTCATCTTCTGCGATGACAGTAAAAAGGGGTTATCTTCAGGGACACCATAACAATTGTTCCATCGGTTCCTTGTACATGTAAGAGAGCTTGCTTACGTAAAAGTTCCCGATTGCGAATCATTTTTATTCAGGTGGTCAAAGAAGACCAATTATAACAGCGGGCCTGATAGGCAGAAAATGTTTTTTACAGTGCGGGTAAATTGATGTTATTGAAAATTTCAGCCGCCTTTTTTCGCTGTTTTTCTGCAAGTTTTTTCTGTTGCTCATCAGACCAGCTGAGTATTGCATAGAAGCCTCGCACACGATTAACGTAGGCAACAGGTTCATAACCTCGAGCATATCCGTGGCGTGTTTTTTTATGCCATTCAGGTTTAGCCAACAGGGGTAAATGCTTTCTAACATCGAGCCAGCTGTCCGGGTCGTCTCCAGCTTTTTGGGTCAGGATGCGTGCATCTTCCAGGTGGCCGACACCAATATTATAGGCCGCCAGGGAGAACCATAAGCGGTCAGGGTGTTGAATTCGTTCTGGCAGGCCGTCCATTAATATTTTCAGGTACCTTGATCCACCTTCAATACTTTCTTCCGGGTTGCGGCGATCATTGATCTTAAGTCTTTTGGCTGTTGCATTGGTCAGCATCATTATTCCCCGCACGCCTGTTGGTGACACAGCATCAGCATCCCAGTGTGATTCCTGGTAGGCCTGTGCAGCCAGTAGGCGCCAGTCTATTCCTGTTCCCTCGCCGGCCTTGCGGAACATCTTCTCATACTCGGGTAACAGCTGGTCTATGCGCTCCAGTAACTTTTTTGTATTGACGTAATTGAATTTAGAGCTTGGGCCATAATAGCGGTCTAGTAAGCGGTCGAGTTTGCCGCTGGCTTTCAGCTCTTCCAGAAAGTCATTTGCCGCCTCTATTAATGAGTGGTCACTGGAAAGCGTAAACATCCACGCGAGTTTGTCATCCGGTGGCAGAGAAAAGGCAATATGCAGGTCAGGATAAAACTGGCGCACCACCGCAACAATGTTGGAATCAGCAACAGTCAGGTCAAGGTTTTTTTCCCAGACGCGAATAAGCAGGTTCTCCGGTGTTTCATCTGCTGCTTCCTGCCAGCCAAGTTCAGGATATTTTTTCTTTAATTTCTGCAGCCGTTCTGCGTGACTGCTACCCGCAGTTACTATGATATCTCGACCAGCGAGGCTGGCGGCATCACGTGGTCGTTTTTTTCCACCACTTCGAAATACCAGCTGTTGTTTGATGGTCTGATAAGACGTGCTGAATAAAAACTGTTTCTTCCTATCCTCTGTGATTGACAGGCCTGCAGCCGCCATATCGACATGGGCCGCTTTGACAGCAGGCATTATCTGATCAAACTGATCGACAAGTTTTATATCCAGTTCAACACCCAGTTTTTTTGCGAATGCACTGGCAAGTTCATATTCAAAACCGCCTGTTTCCTGATTGCTTTCGTAGTATGTCGTTGGGCCATTGAATGTAATGACGCTGAGTTTTCCGGCTGACTGAATTCGCTCAAGCTGGTTTTCTTCCCAGGTGAATTCAAGAATGAGCACTGGAATGGAGAGTAACAGGGCGACCAGTACCCCTATGATTCGAATGCGTCGCAGACGCTTTTTTTGCTGGGTAGGTTCGCTCACACTATTTTAGTGTCAGACTGTGAGTAGTATGTGTACATTCTGGTATGAGAACTTAGCACATGCACAATCGTCTGCAGAAGTCTTTTTTCATACATGAAAAAGGCCATCGTGTGATGGCCTTTTTGTGGATGCAAAATAGTCTTAACTCACTGCAGCCCTTATTAGCTGCAACTCATCTTAGCTGCAACCCTTAGGCCTTGGCAGGCCGGCAATCTTGTTGGCACATTTAATCAGGCCGGTAGGAAAGAGCGAGTAGATGTACTTCTGGTCACTGCGGTCCTTGCCATATTTCTTCTTCATTAGTTTTGAAAATGCACGGGGTTCAGCGACTTTACCATTGTCGGTAAAATATTCACGCGCTTCGTTGATGATGTCCCAGTGTTCCTGAGTGAGCTCAGGTACTTTCTCAGTGACGGCAATTTTTTCAGCCAGTTCTTCACTCCATTCATCCAGGTTGAGCAGCCAGCCGGCTTCACTGAGTTCAATTATTTGTCCATTTACTTCTGCTTGCATTGGTAAAACCCCAAAATATTTATATTGAAATAATAGTTGACTAATTATATCAAGAATTAGTCCTGTGGTACAGGCTTGGCAGCAGTATCCCTTTTCGCCGCTGATGGGTGTTTCATCTGCGCTAAACCTGTGCTTAGATCCGGGTATTTTAACTGAATTTTTAGCTGCTTAAGCATTTTGCTGTTATCCATTTGACGGGATTCACGCAAATATGACAGCATACCCTTGCTTAATGCAGCTTCTGCTTCCTGCCAGCCCACTGATGGCGGTCTCGGCAAGCCAAGATAATCGGCAATCTGAAAAAAATACCGGGTCATGTTGCTGTCGCAACCGTCACTGATATTATATATCTCACCGTTCAGACCATGTTCTGCGGCGGCGATGCAAATTCTGGCCAGGTCGTCGGCATGGATGCGGTTGGTTTTAGGTGCCAGTTCCTCATGTAATACAGGCACTCCTTCACGGATTCGCTTTTCCGGCAGTCGCCCCGGACCATAGATGGCGCTAACCCGCAGAATGATTAGGTCGATGGCACGTTTTTCAACATACTGTGTCAGTTGCTGCTCTGCATTCAGGCGACGACGTGAGCGATCAGCTCCGGGGCTGGTCCGGGTATCTTCGGTCACCCGGCATCCGGCCTGATCACCGTAGACCCCCGAGGTACTGATGTAGATAATCTTAGACGGCAACTTGCTGTCATCCAGGGAGTTCAATAAATTCGACATGCGCGTATCGATGGTTCCCGTCGCTGGTGGCGGGGCAAAGTAGAACAGCAGGGAATTGGCCAGGTTCAGATTTGACAGGCTGTCCAAGCTATCTAGATCTGCCTGAACGGGAATAATATCATCAAGTTTCATCTGTTCAGCCGAGGCCAGAGACCGTGCAAGTCCAGAGACAGCTGTGGTTTTCGAGTCAGATAACTTCGCCACACGCCTGCCGATATCGCCATATCCGACAATAAAGACCTGTTGAAATATGTTTTTACTGATTTTTTTAGTCATGGTTTTAGATTTATAACGTAATTCGTAATAGATAAAAGTAAAACTTTTACGTTTTCTACTGGTACAGATCATAAACTCTCGTTAAAATCACGTCAGCATTTTTCGTAATATTTTAATGCTTTCTATGGCGGTGATGGTTGGCCCCCTTAACGACGATATGCTGTGAACCCGGTCAGATCTGGAAGGAAGCAGCCGCAGCAGCAGATTCGGGTGTTAGGGCCAGGCTGTCCTGATCCGCCACCATTTTGTATTCTATATTGCCGAGCGCATTAGGACAGGCCCCGGATGTGTAATGTCATATAAGGTTCTTGCACGAAAATGGCGTCCAGGCAACTTTAGCGATGTTGTCGGTCAGCAACATATACTGCAGTCCCTGTCTCACGCCTTAAATAATGATCGCCTGCATCATGCCCTGTTATTCACGGGCACCCGCGGGGTAGGCAAGACAACAATTGCACGAATTCTGGCCAAAGCGTTGAATTGTGAGCAGGGCATCAGTTCTACCCCATGTGGAATATGTGATGCCTGTATTGCCATTGATGAAGGCCGTTATATTGATCTGATCGAGGTCGATGCGGCATCAAAAACAAAAGTCGATGATACACGTGAACTACTGGATAACGTCCAGTATCTTCCTACCACCGGTCGTTACAAGGTTTATCTCATCGATGAAGTTCATATGCTTTCCAGAAGCAGCTTTAATGCCTTGCTGAAGACCCTGGAAGAGCCGCCGGAACATGTCAAATTCCTGCTGGCAACAACAGACCCACAGCAATTACCGGTAACGGTATTATCGCGTTGCCTGCAATTCAATCTTAAACGACTGAATCTTTCAGAGATTAAATCACAACTTGTCCGCATTCTTGAGACAGAACAGATTGAAAGTGATGATGCAGCATTAGACTTACTGGCAGCAAGTGCTGACGGCAGTATGCGGGACGGGCTAAGCCTGCTGGATCAGGCCATCGCCTTTGGTGCGGGAAAAGTGTTCGGTGAAGATGTCAGAAGTATGCTTGGCAGTATCGAGCTGCAGTATATCCATGCACTGATCGAAAGTCTGGCGAATGACGATGCGGTGGCATTATTCCAGGCGATAGATGACGCGGCAGACCGCAGCCCGGATTTCATGATGGTATTGAATGAGATGCTGAGTGCTTTATACCATCTGTCACTTGTGCAGCTGGCCCCGGCTATTATTCAGCAACGCAGTCTGGACAGGGAATGGCTGGAAAATACCAGCAGCAAATTCAGTGCCGAGCAATTACAGCTGTTATATCAGATATGTCTGACAGGGAAGAGAGATTTGCCGCTGGCACCTGATTCCAGAACGGGTTTCGAAATGTTGATGCTGAGAATGCTGGCCTTTCAGCCCGGACCAGGTGCGCAGCATGCTGCCAGGCCTGCCATTGCAGGTGGCACGTCTGGCGGCCAAAAACCTGCAGCCGGTTCACGGCACAGCAGCAGCCAGCCGGTGAAAGCGCAGCCGCCTGCTGCCAGGCAGAACAACCGGGTTTATTCTCAATCTGCAGCAGCAGTAAAGCCCCAATCTGCCGCTACACCGTTAGACAACGCCAGGCCGGATATGTCTGTGCAGGCAGCACACATTAAAGAGCCGCCTCCGCCGGAAACACTGCCAGCCCTTGAAGCAGAACCCATTGTTGCGGAAAACTTTGCTGGCAACAAAGACTGGGCTGGGCTGGTCGGATCACTACCGGTGACGGGGCTTACAAAACAACTGGCTCTACACATGGCACCGGAAGTCTGGGATGAATTACAGCTTGAACTTCTTATTGATGTCGATCAGGAGGCAATCTATTCTTCATCCAGAGAAAAAGAGCTGGTTCAGGCATTGCAGATAAAACTGGGTGGTAATATCAAGGTAAGCATCCGGATAGATACCCCCGTGGCAGAGACGCCCGCACAGCAAAAAAAACGGCAGACCAGAGAACGCCAGCAGGCAGCAGAGGAATCAATAAAGTCGGATAATTCAGTGACTAGCATAGTCGAAGCTTTTGGTGCCAGCGTTTCACCGGCATCAATCAGACCGGTAAGCAATTAACGACAGCTTAAGCTGACATTTTAAGTACATAACAGGAGCAACAATATGAAAGGCGGACTTGGAAATATAATGAAGCAGGCTCAGGCCATGCAGGAGAAAATGCAGCAGGCTCAGGAAGAACTGGCAAAGACTGAAGTTGAAGGCAGCGCCGGTGGCGGCCTGGTAAGCATTACCATGACCTGTCGCCATGATGTGCGCAAAGTCAGCATCGATGATGATTTACTGAGCGAGGACAAGGCAGTGCTTGAAGACCTGGTTGCTGCAGCAGTGAATGATGCTGTGCGCAAGGTTGAATCCACGACACAGGAAAAGATGTCCGGCATGACGGCTGGCATGGGGCTGCCGGCTGGCATGAATCTTCCTTTTTGATTCTTTCCTGATTCTTTAGCGCTTAAATGTCTACTGCACATGCCATTGAAAACCTTCGCGAGGCACTTGCCTGTCTGCCCGGTGTCGGCCCAAAATCTGCTCAACGTATGGCCTATTATCTGATAGAGCGCAACCGGGAAGGCGCCAGAGGAATTGCCTCTGCATTAATACATGCACTGGATTCAATACAGCATTGCCGGCGTTGCAACAACCTCAGTGAAACTGAACTCTGCCCTCTCTGTGCATCACCATCACGTAAGCATTCACAGCTGTGTATCGTGGAGACACCTGCAGATCTCGAGGCGATTGAGCAGACCGGTAGTTATAAAGGCTGTTATTTTGTACTGATGGGAACCATCTCGCCGCTGGATGGCATAGGCCCTGATAACCTGGGTATTGATCGCCTGCTGGAAGTGCTGGAAGAATTTGAGATCGAGGAGATAATCCTGGCAACCAACCTCACGGCCGAGGGTGAAACTACGGCAGAATACCTTGCCGATTTACTCGAGGGAAAGGAAGCCGCCAGAGAAATAAACCTTACTCGAATTGCCCGGGGTGTACCGGTAGGCGGCGAGCTGGAATATATTGACCGCAATACAGTTGCGCGTGCAATCAATGAACGACGCAAAGTTCATCAACCAGCAAGATAATATCAGGGAAAAGAAGCAAGGATGGCAATCGAATACACTACTGAAATAGAGGGCGATCTGCTGTGTGTCACGAGCTGGGGTAGTGATGATAACCTCGAGGAGTCCGTAACCTATGGGGAATCCCTCATCAGTCTCTGTGTTGACAACCAGTGCAGTAAGGTGCTTGTTGATGAAAGCAGGCTGACCGGGGTGCTGGATAAGGTCAAGACCTACGAAATGGTGAAGCGCCTGCAATCACTGGTTCCCTATACCTTGAGTATTGCCTATGTTATCAACCCGGAAAATTTAGAGGATGTATCATTTGGAGTCCTGGTAGCTGAAAACCGGGGCATTCATGTGAAGGCCTTTTTATCAAAGGAGCTTGCCTATGCATGGCTGCTGGAGCAGGCAACGCTTGAGGATTAATTTAAGGAACCTCTGATCAATTCATGAACTCGTATCTTACGCCTAACATTCCAGATTTTTCGTTGCACCACGGGCATTTCCTACGGTCAAAACCTTCGCAATAGCCAGCTATTATGAAGTACCTGGTTGTACAACTGCCGTGATGGCAGGGTCTCATTGAGTGGCCGTGCGATTTCCGTCACAAATCTGGATATTATAGATCGCAACCTACTTCGCCCAGACACACCAGAGGTTCCAGAAGTTTCTCAAT
>JAYEGM010000130.1:0-12071 GCA_034659075.1 Pseudomonadota bacterium | reverse complement strand
CATGGGAGGCGCTTTATATTTTGGGGCAGGTAATCTCCAGCTATGGACAGATGCCGGCTTGCTTGAACGTATTACTCGATTGACTATTCTTATTGTGACAGGGGCAGTGATATATTTTTCACTGGCATTCGCGCTTAAGATACCGATAAAAGCTATGTTGAAATCAGCTTAATTAAAGGCTCGCTAAATGTACGAACTGGACAGTCCCTTTGTAGCACAAATCTTTCCGCTGAGTGAGGGCAGGGTATTTACCCTTTCTGAAGCCAAGGCATTGATGCCGCTGGTAGTGAAAATAACTACTGCGGCATATAAAAAACTGCTACCGCTGCGCAGCCAGCTGCAGTCTACTTATGCAACTAACGATGATGCTGCCCGGTCTATTGAACAGGCATACCGCAAGGTTGTTCAGGACTGGATAGATAAGTTGCAACGTCTGGGTGTAACAGCCAGTAACCTCTGGGTGGTGCATTTTGATACCGGCGACGGACATTTGTGCTGGCGTTTCCCGGAACTGCGCCTGGCACATTTTCATCTATATGAGGATTGTGACAATGGCCGACGGTCTGTTGAGGAATACCTGGAATTGTTTCAGCCGGATTGGGGATAAACAAAGTTTCATGTTTCAAGATGAAAGGTGAAACTTTATTCTCGATACAAATCCCGACTATAATGATGATCCAGCGGATTCGATTTATACCCCTGAATATCGGGCTTTACCAGGTGTCGGGAAACATAGTGGTAGATCGGCATAATGACCTGATCATCGAGTAATTGCTGCTCGGCCTGTCGAACCAGTTGATTCCTCTTAGCGTTGTCCATCGTCGACTCGATTTGTTTTATTAAATCGTCATAAACAGGGTTGGCGTAGCCGGTGTCATTCTTGGCATTGTTGGAGGTGAACAGGGTCAGGAAGCTGCTGGCGTCATTGTAGTCGGCTATCCATGACGCGCGGTAGAGCCGGGTTTCTGTTTTGCTCTTTCTTCTATTGAGAAAGACCTTCCATTCTTCGTTTATCAGCTCAACTTTTATGCCGAGGTTTTTCTTCCACATGGCGGCGATGGCGACTGCGATGCGTTTGTTCTGCTCACTGGAATTATAGTGCAGGGTGGTGCGCAGGGGCTTATCACGACTATAGCCGGCTTTGTTGTATAGCTGCTTAGCCAGTTTCAGCTTTTGATTCATCTCGTTAACTGGTTTTTCTGGCTCCGATAGCATGCCGGGCGGTAGCCAGCGGTCTGCAGGGAGTTCACCATTGCCCAGAATCTTCCCTGCAATAATTGATCTGTCTATGGCCAGTGACAGCGCGCGACGCAAGTCGGTATTTCCTTTGAATGGCTGGCGCGTCAGGTTGAAGCCATAATAATAGGTACCAAGATAAGGGCTGATAAAGGCCTCGCCCGGCAGGTTTTTATTGATCCAGCCCAGCTTATTCGGTGGGATGGTATCGGTCCAGTCAAATTCCCCTGCGCGATAGCGGCTGAATTCGGTATTACTGGTTTCTATCGGGTAGTAGACCACCTGTTCAAAAAACAGCTCTTTCTGATTGTAGTAATGAGTGTTCTGCTTAAGCACCAGTTTTTCGTAAGGCACCCATTGCTGTAGAACCCAGGCACCATTTGATGCCAGTTTTCCTGCGCTGAATGCCTTGTCTTTGTCTTTTATCAGGGACGTAGCATAGACAGGGAAGGCAATCGGGTGACTTAATATTTGCAGGAACCAGGGGGTGGGCTGCTCAAGTTTTATTATCAGGCTGTGGGCATCCGGCATTTCAACCCCCAACTGTTCGATGGGTTTTTCTCCATGCATGACAGCGCGCGCATTTTTTATTGGCAGAAGCAGGCTTGCCATTGGTGCCGCCGTGTCGGGGTCGAGGGCCCGTCGTAGTGAAAAGACATAATCAGCTGCGCTCAGGGCTTCACCGTTTGACCATACCAGGCAGGTACGCAACTTGAATGTGTACGTAAGACTATCTTCGCTGATGGTCCATGATTCTGCCGAACCGGGGATAAGATTGCCCGTTGCATCTTCTGTTACTAGCCCCTCAAACAGATCACGCAGGATATTGCCGCTGGAGACGTCTTCAGATTGATGCGGGTCGAGAGTAACGGGCTCGGTGCTATTGCCTCGATGGAGTATCTCAGCCGGGTTTGTATTGCTGGCTAATGCAGGTGCAGCGGCAAGGCTAAGCAGAAAAACTGAAAAGCACAGAAATGAAAGTAGTTGCGAATTCATTCGCAGAAGAATATAAACGATATCTACGGCACTATACTTTGGCCATGGTGTTCGAATAAATTCGAACCTACAGAACCCCGTTTCTGTGAGTGATGATGATTTAAGTCGGGGCCTCATTTTTTTACCTGATCTGCAACACATGCCAGGTATTCCTGCTCAAGGTCATTTGATTCATGTCGCTGTGCTTTCCAGATTGCCTCGGCCAGGCATTCAAGTAGAACATGCAATGCATCATGTTTGTCACGTTTTTGCTGCAGAGCCTGGAAGTGCTGACGGATCCCCGCCGGATTATCCATCGAAAGTTGTTCTTCGATGGTCATATGCAGGCTCATGTGCAGGAAAGGATTCCCCTGGCCCTGCTCGGGCGGGAAATCAAAGTCCAGATATTTATCCTGGTTTTCCAGTATTGAATGATATTCGGGGTGCAGCAGAATAATGTCTATCAACAAAGACTCAACTCCCTGTAACGGCCGGGACTGCTTATATTTCTCCCAGGTATTAAAAAATACCTGCCGCATGCTGCTGCGGTCTTTGCCGTAGAGACTCAAGGTTTATCTACTTTTATGAATTGATACATTAGGTTCCCTCGCTGTTATTTATTTTAAACAATCCCAGGCTGGTCGAGTACTGGTAGGTATAGTTTCCATTTTTCAATGGCCCGATTTCACCATTGCCGTAGAAACCGATAAAAGGCATGCCGGGATTTGTTTCCCTCAATATTTCTATATCTCTGTCACAGCCTCCGTAGAAGGAAGGACCACGCCCCAGGCAGGGGAACATTAAACCAAAATCCGGTTTATCAGTCAGTTTCTTTGTTGCGGTTTCGATGGCCTGTTTCATTCCGAGTTCGGCCGCATAGGTGTCGCGGATGGCCAGGAACAGATGTTCGCCTGGTTGAAGCTCAGAGGTCAGCGTGATTGAATGGCTTTCCGGGTTGGTAGAGATAATATGATCGAGGTGGAAGCGGCCTTCGTTTATGGCATTATCAGTTTGACCAAAGGTGACGCCACCCAGCAGCAGATGCAGGGGCAACTCGCTTTTTTTCATCGATGGCGGCAAGGCATCGAGCAGGACATCCAGCGCCGGTGAGTCTTCTATGCAGACCACATCCAGCCCCTCAGCCACCGCAATGACGCGCGGTTTAGTCAGCGTTTTGAAGCTTTGGGCGACAGCAAAACCAGCTTCAACATTATTGATAGCCAGTTCTACACAATTGTCTTCTTTTATCCGGGCACCCTGCCAGTGTTTGTAATTTCCCTGTCCCAGCGGATCTGAAGCAATGGCGCCAACATGTGGTGTCTCATCATGCAGCCAGTTCGGGTCGAAGCCCTGTGGTGTACCAAATGACAGGAATGCTTTTGCTGTGTCAGAGGTACGTGGTGTGACCACAGCGCCTCTACCAAAAACCATGGCGGCAATGCCCGGGCTATCCAGTATCCAGTCATGGTCTGTCAATATGCCGTAACCGATGCAGCCGGAAACCTGCAGACAACCGCCGGTGCGGGCGGCCAGGCGAACGGCGGCCTCAGCCTCATCGGAATATTCGGGTGTCATAAATAGCAGGATGCTTTCTGCCTGAGTGATATCGGCCTTTTCTAAAGCGATTCTAACGGCCCTGGCGGCATGCTCAACAATGGGATGCGTGCCGTAACTGAGGCCAGTTGCTATAGCTGTACTCACGTTTCTGTTTTTGCTCTGTATTCGCATAGGTCATGGATGATACAACTGCCACAGCGCGGTTTGCGCGCGATGCAGGTATACCGTCCATGCAGGATCAGCCAGTGATGGGCATCCTGTTTATATTGGTCAGGCACCAGCCGCAGCAGTCTGTCCTCAACTTCACGTACATTCTTGCCTTTTGCAATGCCGGTGCGGTTGGCAACGCGATAGATGTGCGTGTCAACGGCTATAGTTGGTATGCCAAAGGCTGTATTGAGCACGACATTGGCCGTTTTTCGTCCTACCCCGGGTAATGCTTCGAGTTCTACTCTTGTAGCAGGTACCTGTCCCCCGTATTTGTCGACAAGAATAGCACAGGTTTTGATGATATTTTCTGCCTTGGTGTTGAATAAGCCAATTGTCCGTATATATTCTTTCAGCCCTGCTACGCCTAAATCCAGTATGGCCTCGGCTGTGTTAGCAACAGGGTAGAGTTTTGCCGTGGCTTTGTTGACGCCGACGTCCGTGGCCTGTGCCGACAGGATGACTGAAATTAAAAGCTCAAAAGGGGCGCTGTAATTAAGTTCGGTTTGCGGCCTGGGGTTATCATTTTTCAGTAGTTCGAATATCTGTATGCGTTTGTCCCTGTTCATAGTGTTTCAGGGGTTTCAGCAATAGCATTGACTGAAATGCTATTAGCCGTGCGTGTACGCATTTTCTGGTCGATAATATTTTTCAGCGCCAGCAGAAGGCCGAGGCCGATAAATGCGCCCGGCGGCAGGGCGGCGAGTAGAAAGCCGTCATAGTTTTCAAATAGAGTAATAGTTGTTGCCCAGTCACCCAGCATGATGCTGGCATCTGCAAACAAGGTGCCCTGGGCGAGAACCTCGCGCATCACACCGAGTGCAACCAGTACGCCGGTGAAGCCCAGGCCCATGCTAATGCCGTCTATTATTGATGGCAGAGCATCATTTTTTGAAGCAAAACCTTCTGCCCGGCCGATGATGGCACAGTTGGTCACTATCAGTGGCACGAAAATTCCAAGTACCGTGTACAGGTTGTACAGATAGGCATGCATCAGGTGCTCAACGATGGTGACGAAACCGGCGATGATTAAAACAAATATCGGTATGCGGATTTCGTTCGGTATATATTGTCGTAACAGGGAAACGGCCAGGTTGGATGCAATCAGAACCAGCATGGTGGCAACTCCAAGGGCCAGCGCATTGATGATAGTACCTGTAACGGCAAGCAGTGGGCACAGTCCCAGCACCTGGGCCAGTGCAGGGTTATTATTCCATAGCCCGTCTCTGACAATTTTAGAGTAGTCGGTATTTGTTTGTTCAGAATTATTCATCGAAAAATACTCCGGGTTCAGTCTTGGCAAGCAACAGTGCTTTGTGAATAGCCTTGACGACTTTGCGGGGTGTAATCGTCGCACCGGTAAACTGATCAAAGATACCGCCATCTTTTTTTACTTTCCAGTCTTCATGTGACGGGTTTTCCACGCTTTTACCGGGAAACTGCTGCAACCAGTCGCTGCGTCGACTTTCGATGCGATCCCCCAGCCCGGGTGTTTCCAGATGGCTGACCACACGTACACCGAGGATCTTGCCCTGTCGATCAATCGCAAGCAGCAGATTGATTGGACCGCTATAACCATCCGGTGCTACCACCGGGAAGGCAACGGCAAATATTTCACCCTTGTTGCGCGCACGGTAGATCAGGGCCTCTTTTTTCAGCCCAAGCTCTTTGTTGGCGGGCAAAGCCCGGATGTCATTGACAATATCATTATCGTGGCTGTCTTCCGGGATAATGCTGTTGAGCGCCAGCAGCAGCGCCTGGTATTCACTTTCCACAATGGCATCGTGGGTAAAATGATAGACCAGTGTCACCAGCCCAATCACAATGACACCAGCGAGGCCCAATCGTAAACCAGAGCGACTTATGACACCTGATTTCATGGCTTGTGCTCTTTCTGGTTATTGGGGTTCTTATAGCCAGTGATGCGTGGTTGACTGAAGTGGTCTATCAGCGGAGCAGAGAGATTCATCAGCAGGACGGCAAAGGCCACACCATCAGGGTATCCACCCCAGCTGCGAATGATATAGATCAGAAGACCGCAGCCGGCACCGAATATCAATCTACCTACGGGCGTGGTGCTGGCTGTAACCGGGTCGGTGGCTATAAAGAAGGCACCGAGCATGGTGGCGCCGGCAAATAAATGAAACAGCGGTGATAAATACTGTTCAGGATTGATTAACCAGAATATTCCGGAAATAGTCAGCATAGCCAGTAACAACGAAGCAGGAATGCGCCAGTCGATCAGTCGTCGAAAGAGCAGCCAGAGTCCACCTGCAAGAAAGGCGACGTTGATCCATTCTGTGCCTATGCCGGATAAATTACTGAAAATGCTATATTCACTCCTGATCGCCGATAGATTCATCCCCATATCCACTCGCTCGCGCGCGATATCAATCGGTGTTGCCAGACTGATCATGTCCAGATCGAGTCCGGCCGGTAAGTGTCCGCTGAGACTGTAGCGGAAGGCTTCCAGCAAGCTCATCGATTGTTCTGCCAGTTCCAGTGGTGGATTCCAGCGAGTCATTTCCAGCGGGAAAGAAATAAGTAATACCACGTAACCTGTCATTGCCGGATTGAACGGGTTGAGTCCCAGTCCGCCATATAGCTGCTTGGCAATAATAATGGCGAAGATGACACCTACAGCAATCACCCACCAGGCGGTGTGTGAGGGTAATGCCAGGGCTAGCAGAATGCCTGTTAGTAACGCGGAACCATCCAGCAGGGTTGTATAAACAGGGCGTTGCCGTATCGCCAGGACCAGGCCTTCAGCCAGTAGTGCAAAAAAGGATGCCAGTACGATGTTGACCAGTACGCCCCAGCCGAAATAGATGATATAGACCACGATCCCCGGTATCAGGGCAAGCATGACATTCAGCATCAGGCGGCTGACGCTGGCCTGTGCCGGAGTGTGGGGGGAGTAATGTTGTTGTTGGCTGAATTCCATTTAAATATAAGTTTCAAGTTTCAAGTTTCAAGTTTCAAGATTTACGTTTTTTGAATTATGGATTACGTGTCCAGATTTTCGGTTCCTTCAGTCTTTTTTGCTTTTGCTCTGGCTACTGCTGCTTCAATTTCTTTTTTGCGGTCGTTTCCTGCGGCTGTTTTCTTTGCCCTGGCGGCGTGAAGTGCCTTTTTCTCTGCTTTTACCCGCTCAAGTCTTTTTATTCTTGCTTCGGTACGTTCTCGGGCCCGGTCAGATTTAATGGTTTCCTGTTCTTTCTTCCAGATTTCTGATTTGCCATAGCGGAAGTACTGTACCAGCGGGATATGGCTGGGACAGACAACGGAGCAACAGCCACACTCTATGCAGTCAAATAGATTGTGAGTCTGTAATTCTTCAAGATTTTTAGATTGTGAGAACCAGTACAGCTGTTGCGGCAATAACTTTACCGGGCAGACCTTGACGCACTCACCGCAGCGGATGCAGGGGCGGGTGGTGGCCTCCGTGATGTGATCCGCAGGGGTTTGCACCAGCAGGCAGTTGCTGGCTTTGACCACCGGTGTGGCATCTGTTTTTAAGGTAATGCCCATCATCGGGCCACCCATAATTAATCGATCAGCATTTTCGGTATAACCACCGGCCAGATCGATAAGATCAGACATCGGTGTGCCGATCAGGGCTTCAATATTGCGTGGCGATCTTACGCCGGAGCCGGTAACTGTAATAATGCGGGAGATCAATGGCTGTTGATGGTCGAGAGCAAGATGTACGGCGGCAGCGGTAGCGACATTGTTGACTACCAGATCAAGATCCAGTGGCAGGCCCTGGCTGGGAACATCTTTGCCAGTCAGCACCTTGACCAGCTGCTTTTCCCCGCCAGTGGGGTAAATGACCGGAATGCTCTGAATGTCCAGCCAGTCTAAATCATCGGCAAGTGCCTGTAGTGAATCAATAGCTTCAGGCTTGTTCTCTTCAATAGCGATGATGACCTTACCGGCATTTAAGGCATGGCGCATGATTTTTGCACCATCGATTATTTCATGCGGCCGTTCGCGCATCAGCATGTCATCACAGCTGATATAGGGTTCACATTCGGCACCATTTAATATCAGTGTGCTGATCTTGTGCCCTACCGGGTTTAATTTTATGAAGGTTGGGAAAGCAGCACCACCGAGGCCGACAATGCCTGCACAGCGGATCATGTTACGCAGTTCACTCGGATCCAGCTCGGTGATGTCGGGTAAGGGCTTTCTTTCCCGCCATTCATCTTTGCCATCGGGTTCGATAATGACGACATCATTAGGAAGACCCGAAGCATGGGCGGCCGGGAATTTCTGGATATCGATGACAGTGCCGGAACTGGGTGCATGCACGGGTACTGCGACATAATCAGTGACACTGCCGATCATCTGGCCTTTTAAAACATGCTCACCTTTTTCAACTACGCATTCTGCCGGACTACCGATGTGCTGGTTCAGCGGCACAAACAGACGCTCGGGTATGCCGGCCTTGAGGATAGGTTGACCCGTCGAAATGTCCTTGTGGCCCTCAAGTTTGAGTCCACCGGGAAAGGTGTGCGGCCTGGCCATTAGTTTCTGACCCCGCGAGCTAGTTGCGGTTGTGGCCAGGCCCAGGTGCTGGTATCAGCTTTAATTGGGCGCATGTCAATACAATCTACCGGGCAGGGCGGCACGCAAAGCTCACATCCTGTGCATTCATTTTCGATAACGGTATGCATCTGTTTCGCGGCACCGACAATGGCATCCACCGGGCAGGCCTGGATGCATTTAGTACATCCAATGCAATATTCTTCAATTATTACGGCGAGGGCCGGTACATGGCTGGCATGTTCATCAGAGATAGGGAGGACTTCACGCCCCAGCGTTTCTGCCAGCACGGCGATAGTATCTTCACCGCCGGGTACGCAAAGATTGATTTCTGCTTCACCTGTGACCAGTGCTTCGGCATACGGGCGACAACCGGGGAAGCCGCACTGGCCGCACTGCGTTTGCGGCAGCAATGAATCAATTTTGTCTGCCAGCGGATCCCCTTCAACTCGAAAGCGTACCGAGGAATAGCCCAGCAACAGTCCGAAAAGGCCGGCAAGTACGCTCAGTGAAAGTATCGTTAATATCATCAACAGGGTTCCGCTGTTAACCCAGGCCGGTAAAGCCCATGAAGGCAAGGCTCATGAGTCCGGCGGTGATCAGGGCTATCGCAGTACCCTTGAATGGCAGCGGCACATCCGCTGCATCCAGCCGCTCGCGCATCGCAGCGAATAGAATAAGCACCAGTGAAAATCCCACTGCCGCACCAAAGCCATATAGCGTGGCCGTGACAAAACTATGATCCTGCTGGACATTGAGCAGGGCCAGTCCCAGCACAGCACAGTTTGTAGTGATCAGCGGTAAAAATATACCGAGCAGCTGGTACAGCAAAGGACTGGTTTTGTGGACCACCATTTCAGTGAACTGTACGATAACTGCGATAACCAGAATGAACGATAATGTACGCAGATATTCGGCATCCAGCGGGATAAGAATATATTGATTGACCAGATAACTCAGCACTGCTGACAGGGTCATGACAAAGGTCGTGGCCAACGCCATGCCGATGGCGGTATCCAGTTTGCGTGAAACACCCATAAACGGACAAAGCCCAAGAAACTTCACCAGCACGAAGTTGTTGACGAGGACTGTACCTAACAGTATCAGGGCGTATTCTTTCATTTTAGAGTTTCATAAAAACTTTTCGTAGGTTGGGCTGAGGCGCGAAGCCCAACATGATATTAATATTCAGGCACCTGTTTGTTGGGCTTCGAGCCTCAGCACCAACCAACGTAAATTTGACTCATTTTACACGCATTCCCGGTTCAGCTCCTTCATCGGGTCCGAGGATGAACAGCTCACTGCCACCGGCTCCGGCAGCCAGTACCATGCCTTCCGAGAGACCAAAACGCATCTTGCGCGGTGCAAGGTTGGCCACCATCACTGTGAGCCGGCCTTGCAGATCCTCTGGATTATAGGCAGACTTGATGCCGGCGAAAACATTGCGTGTTTCACCACCAAGATCCAGCGTAAGCTGCAGTAGTTTATCAGCACCTTCTACATGTTGTGCGTTAACAATTTTTGCAATGCGCAAATCCAGTTTAACGAAGTCATCAAAGCTGATTTCGTCGCTGATAGGGTCAGCTGCCAGAGGACTCTTTGTATCTGCTTCGCTTTCAGTCATGCTATTCTCTTCGGTGTTATTGTCTGTTGTTAGTGCAGTGGTAGATTCTTCAATTATGGATTCAATAGCCGTGCTCTCGATGCGTGTCATCAAGGGTTTGAAGCGGTTGATTTTGTGCGATGTCAGAGCTTGCTGGCTGTCCGACCATGTTAAGGCTGGAATATTCAGGAAGGCCTCTGCTGATGCAGCCATAGCGGGCAGCACCGGTTTCAGATAGATAATCAGGATACGGAATAGATTCAGCCCCATGCTGCAGACATCCTGTACATCCTGTTCACGACCGTCTTCTTTCGCCAGCACCCAGGGCTTGTTTTCATCGATGTACTGATTGGCTAAATCTGCCAGCGCCATGATCTCACGGATGGCACGGCCAAATTCACGTGCTTCGTATAATATGGCAATTTTGTCACTGGCTTCAGTAAACTGCAGCAGCAATTCCGGCTTATGGATCTCAGCAGACAGTTCACCGGCAAATTTCTTGCTGATGAAGCCGGCACAGCGGCTGGCGATATTGACCACCTTGCCCACCAGATCGGAATTAACCCGCGCCTGAAAGTCTTCCAGGTTTAAATCAATATCTTCTACGCCAGCGCCCAGTTTGGCCGCATAGTAGTAACGCAGGTACTCAGGGCTAAGGTGATTGAGATAGCTGCGGGCCATGATAAAGGTACCGCGCGATTTCGACATCTTGTTGCCATTGACGGTCAGGAAGCCATGCACGAAGACATTGGTTGGTTTGCGGTAACCGGCGCCATCCAGCATAGCTGGCCAGAACAGGCAGTGGAAGTTGGTGATGTCCTTGCCGATAAAATGGTATAGCTCAGTGGTCGACCCGGCCTGCCAGAAATGGTCGAAGTTCAGTTCTGTTCTATCACACAGATTCTTGAAGCTGGCCATATAGCCGACCGGGGCATCCAGCCAGACATAAAAATACTTACCGGCTGCATCCGGAATTTCAAAACCGAAATAGGGCGCATCGCGTGAAATATCCCAGTCCTGAAGACCCTGCTCCAGCCACTCATCAAGCTTGTTGGCAACGGAATCCTGAAGATGACCGGCATGGATCCAGTCTTTCAACATGTTGTTAAATTCACTCAGTTTGAAGAACAGGTGTTCGGATTCTTTCTCTATCGGCGTGGCACCGGACACTGCTGACACCGCATTAACCAGTTCGGTCGGGGAGTAGGTTGCGCCACAGACTTCGCAATTGTCACCATACTGATCTTTTGCCCCGCAACGCGGACATTCACCCCGGATAAAACGGTCCGGCAGGAACATCTCTTTTTCCGGATCATAAGCCTGGGTGATCGTACGCCGGTCGATGTGGCCGCCTTCGTTCAGTTTGTTGTATATGGCGGCGGACAATTCACGGTTTTCATCGGAATGCGTGGTGTAGAAATTATCAAACTCGATCAGGAAGTCAGCGAAGTCGTGCTCATGTTCTTTATGTACCTGCGTAATGAGTTCTTCCGGTGATATGCCATCGGCCTGGGCTCGCAGCATGATGGGTGTGCCATGGGCATCACTGGCGCAAACGTAGATACATTCATGACCGCGCATCTTCTGGAATCGTACCCATATATCCGTTTGCAGATATTCAACCAGGTGACCGAGATGGATGGGGCCATTGGCATAGGGCAGGGCGCTGGTGACGAGTATTTGTCGCTGTGACGAGGGCATAATTTTTTCTGTAAGTACTGTGATGAATATAAGAGGCGGAAAGGTAACAATTTTGGGCGTTTTATACCAGTTTTAGACGGTTCTAGTTACAAGTCCCAAGTTTCAAGTTTCAAGTTTCAAGATACAAGACTAAAAATCAAAAACTTACCTGATTACCCACCTGGCTCAGCTAGTGAGCCACCAGGTGATTAATAATGGAACCCTATGATTACAGGAGGGTTTCAAAAATGCAAAAGAATACAGT
>JAYEGM010000129.1:0-3084 GCA_034659075.1 Pseudomonadota bacterium | reverse complement strand
AATGTCCTGCTTGCGCAATGTGTAATACAGTAATCCGGAATTGACGTAGGCTGAAATGGTCAATGCAAGCGCCAGACCTGTGTGTGCCAGCGGTTTTATCAATAGCAGACTGAAAACAATATTTACGATGACCGAAATCACCGCGATTCTAGCCGGTGTCCGGGTATCCTGCCGGGCAAAAAAACCCGGAGCCAGCACTTTAATAAAAATCAGGCCAGGCAACCCCAGAGAAAAGGCAATCAGGCTCTTGCTCGCCATGCCGACATCCCAGGCGGTAAATGCCCGGTACTGGAATAATGTTGCAAGCAGCGCCTCGGATAACAGGACCAGTGCGACGGCAGCCGGCAGGCCGATGAGCACGGCCCAGCGCAGGGCCCAGTCCAGTAAGGCCGAAAATTCTTCTTTGCTTTTTGAGTGATGGGTATCGGATAAAGCCGGTAAAATAACCGTCGCCAGAGCAATACCAAAAATCCCTAATGGAAATTCCATCAAGCGGTCTGAATAGTACAGCCAGGTAACGCTGCCAGTCACCAGAAAGGAAGCCAGAATGGTATTTATAAGCAAACTAATCTGTGCGGCAGAACTGCCGATAATAGCCGGAATCATCAATTTTCCGACCTTGCGTACACCCTCATCCTGCCAGTTGAGGCGAGGTAACAGCAGCAGATTCATCTTACGCAATTTAGGGAACTGGAAGAATAACTGCACAAAGCCAGCTAATAAAACTCCCCACGCCAGGGCCACCGCAGAACCATCCATTAAAGGCGCCAGCAGCAGCGCAGCCGCAATCATACACAGATTTAGTAATACCGGCGTAAACGCCGGAATAACAAAATGATGCCAGGCATTCATGATACCGGCAGACATAGCCACCAGTGAGATAAACAGCAGATAGGGGAAACATATCCGCAACATATCGACCGTGGTGGAAAACTTTTCGGGTTCATCCAGAAACCCCGGTGCAAGCAGGGTCACGATGGCGGAAGATGTCAACATCCCGATGAGGACGACTAATAGAAGAATAAGGCCCAGCGATGCCGACATATGGCTTATAAACAGTCGAATTGCTACCTCGTCACTGCTGTTGCGATATTCACTCAATACCGGGACGAAGGCCTGTGAAAATGCTCCCTCACCAAAAATTCTACGAAAGAAATTGGGGATACGGAAGGCCACATAGAATGCATCGGCGGCCAACGTGGCGCCGAAGGATGTCGCCAGTACGATATCACGTATTAATCCTGATATGCGGGAAACCAGGGTCATCGAACCGGTACTTAACGTGGACTTAACCAAGCCACCTGTCATATTTTTCTGCCTGTCTGCATGGTGCCGTAACGCTACCTTATGTACGCGGACAAGGAAAGTGGAGGATCAGCCGTTGCAAATCCGCATCCCTGTAGTGCTGAAATCATGAATTTCTGCCTTTTTTTGCTAATAATGTCTTGCCTGCGACAAAAAGACGCAGTAACTTGATCTATGTCAATTTTTCCGGCATCACATAAGGGTATCTTTGTGAGCCAAATGGGGATTATCCATTTCAGCAATGATTGATACAACAAAAAACCTTCGACATCCATATTGGAGATAAAAATATGAAGACCTTTACCAAACGTGCTCTCACCGTAGGCACGGGGCTATTACTGGGCATGTCGTTAACGACGACTGCCTGGTCTGCCAAATCTCTCGAGCAAGTAATGAAAGACCGCGGCCTGACACAAAAGGATGTTCTTGCTGCCGCGAAAACCTACACACCTACGGGCGGCCGTGATGAATACCTGGTCTTCAGCTCGGGTGGGCAGAGCGGCCAGCTGATTGTTTATGGCATCCCGTCCATGCGCATACTGAAATACGTCGGTGTGTTTACGCCGGAACCCTGGCAGGGCTACGGCTTCGATGACGAATCCAAGGAAGTGCTGGCCCAGGGCCGCATCATGGGCAAGGACCTGACCTTCGGTGATACCCACCATCCGGCAATTTCCGAGACAGATGGTGATTACGATGGTCGTTATGTGTTTATCAATGACAAGGCCAATCCGCGCATAGCCGTTGTGGACCTGCACGATTTCGAGACCAAACAAATCGTCGTCAATCCACTGTTTAAATCCGCTCATGGCGGCGCCTTTGTAACCCCGAACACAGAATATGTCATGGAGGCGGTACAGTATGCGGCGCCTTATGGTGACGACTTCGTGCCGCTAGAGGAATTCAACGAAAAATACCGTGGTGGCCTGACCTACTGGTCATTTGACAATGAGAAGGGTCGTCTGGACCCGGCGAAATCCTTTACTTTCGAGCTGCCGCCCTATAGCCAGGATCTTTCTGATGCGGGCAAGGGGCCTTCCATGGGATGGGGCTTTACCAACTCATTCTGTTCCGAACGTTATATCGGTGGCATCGAACGTGGACGTCCACCGTTCGAAGCTGGTTGTTCTGCCAAGGACACGGACTTCCTGCATGTCACGAACTGGCAGAAGGCCGCCGAACTGGTAGCGGCCGGCAAGGTGAAGAAAGAAAAGGGCATGTACCTCATTCCTATGGACCAGGCGGTGAAAGAGGGGTTACTGTATCTGATTCCGGAACCGAAGAGCCCACACGGCGTGGACGTGAACCCCGATGGCACATTGATCGTTATATCCGGCAAGCTGGACAGCCATACCTGGGTGTATAGCTGGGACAAGATCAAAAAGGCTATTGATAGCAAGAAATTCGAGGGTAAAGACCCCTACGGTATTCCGATCATTGCCCTGAAGGACACTTTGCACAAGTCGGTCAATGTTGGTCTCGGTCCATTGCACACCCAGTTCGATTCCAAGAAGTGTGTGGCCTATACCTCAATCTATGTGGACTCCATGATAACCAAGTGGGACTATTGTGAAGGCAAAGTACTCGACCAATTGCCGATTCACTACAACGTTGGTCACCTGATGACTATGGAAGGCGATAGCGTCAACCCTGATGGCAAGTACCTGGTGGCATTGAACAAGCTGTCCATCGATCGATTCAACCCGGTGGGCCCGCTGCATCCGCAGAACCATCAGCTGATTGACATCAGTGGTGAGAAGATGGAGCTTCTGTATGATA
>JAYEGM010000128.1:0-12132 GCA_034659075.1 Pseudomonadota bacterium | reverse complement strand
TATGTAAAACGAATCTTTGGTGCGAATAACTATACAATTATTGATAACGTCGAGAAGTTACCGGAACAGCTGCCAACCCTGTTTGCTTCATTGACTGCGTGAAGATTCAGGGCTTAGTATGTTTTAGTGGCAGTATTCTGGCACCTTCAGTTGGAATGGTCTGATCTCTGTAACGACTGTCCATTAGCTCCATGGCCTGCTTGAATTCTGTGGCTAAGCGTAATTGAACCGTGTCACTTTTCCTGGCGTAATAAACGACTTCACCGGGTACAGCCTCAGTCAAAGACTCTCTTTCAGGATGTGTCGGGAATTTCCATGAAATTAATATGACACGGCCACCCTGGTTGTCGGACACTGCGTAGGCGAGACTGTCTACAAATATGATTTCATGCTGATCCAGTGCAGCTAGAAACTGCATTGATCTGATAGGGACGAAAACACTGCCTGCAGTGCTTTTGTTCAGTAATAATCGGTAGAGATTGTAGATGTCAGCAGGTACGGACCAGTCTTTCCGTTCGTATTCACCGGGAAGAAAAAAGGTCACTTTTGTATTGTCGGGCATGAGAAATGGTCTGTGTTTTATGGAATTGATAAGTTATCGCATTTTTAGCGGGGCTTACAAGTGAATTGTCAGACTGTTTATAAATAGATATCTGCTGACACAGACAAACCATGTTTAGATCAACCCGGGAATATGACCAGGGTGTTAAGAGCACTATTGCTGTAAACATCGGTATAATTAACAGCAATCAAAATTAATCCTCAGCGACTAAATTCAGTGCTGAAATCAATAGAGGTAGTTATGTCCGTACAAACACCAGGCAGTCGAAATGCTTCCATGGCCGTGATGGCACAATTGATATTCATGAGTCGCTGGTTACAGGCTCCATTATACCTGGGATTAATTGCTGCTCAGGGTGTCTATGTTTTCCTGTTCATAAAAGAACTCATCCATCTCATTGCCGAAGCAAATACCTTTACTGAAAGCCAGATTATGCTTCTAGTTTTGGGCTTGATAGATGTCGTGATGATCGCGAATCTTCTCATCATGGTGATCATAGGTGGTTATGAAACCTTTGTTTCCAGACTTAACCTGAGAGAACATCCAGACCAGCCACAATGGCTGGCACATGTTAATGCCACAACGATGAAGATCAAACTGGCGATGGCTCTTATAGGTATATCATCGATACATCTGCTGAAATCATTTATAAATGCTGAACAGATGTCGAGTACAACGATAAAATGGCAGGTGATTATCCACCTGACCTTTATTGTCTCTGCAATTGCCATGGCGGTAACAGATTATATTATGAACAAGAGTATATCGGTGGCGCACCAGCACGGGCATTGATTTTTAGTGTATTTTTGGCGATGATCAAAAACAAATTCTGATCCGCGTCAAGGTCTGAGAGGTGTGATCATGAGAGAATTCACGATTCTATGCAGATAATCATGGAGACATAAAATGTTCACCAGACCCAATAAGTACCTACTGATAGTACTCTATTTTTTCTTTTTCTATACACCACTCGCATTTGCCGAGGCTAAGTTACCCGGGCCACTAGTTAATGCAGAATGGTTAGCCGAAAACCTGAATAATGTTGTTGTGCTTGATGCCCGCAAGCAAGTCGAAGATTTTGCTAAAGAAGGGCATATCAGCAGTGCGGTACTGGTAAATGTCAAAAAGGTAAGGGTTACACGTACAATAGATGGCGTAGAGCTGACTCGCATGATTCCTGCTGCTGAACCCTTTGCAAAGTTCATGTCAGATCATGGTGTCAGCAACAATAGTACCGTGATCATCACTCATCGTGGAGAGACAGCTGGACATGTGGCAGGGGCAGCCCGACTCTATTGGCAGCTTCGATACTATGGTTTTGATTCAGTGGCCTTGCTCGATGGCGGTAATAAAAGCTGGGTAGAATCACTGGAAGAACTCGTTACGGATGTGGTTCCTGTTGTTAAAGGAACGTTCAGTACGGGAACAAAGCGTTCTGAAATTCTTGCAACTACCACAGATGTCGAACTCGCTATGAAAAAAAGTGATGTGACTTTGATCGATACACGTCCGATGCGGTACCACATCGGACGGGATAAAAGAGATTATGTGTTTGCCTATGGGCACATCCCCGGATCACGTAACTTTAATTACAAGTTTCTCAATCCGGAAAAGGGAATAGCAGTTTACTCGCCTGTTAATAAAGTAGAAAAAGCCTTCAAGGCGATGCATATCGATCCATCAGCGCCGGCGATTCTTTATTGTAATAGTGCCTTCGAGTGTTCATCAGTCTGGTTTTTTATGACGGAGTTGATGGGGAATAAGAATGTCAGCATATACGATGGCTCCCTGCATGAATGGACAATGAAGGAATCTCACCCGATGACTACTGAATTGACCCGCTAAATACAGATACTCACAACTAAGAGAGCCCTCCCTATGGATCCAGATTCTTTGCTAGCAGCGCCGAGTATGATTCTCAATGCCGGATTGATTCTGGCGGCATTATTTGCCTTGTATATTCTGCGCAGGCCAAAGCTGCAGCAAAGTGAATCCTGGCAGGCAACATTGACACCATTGTCATCAATCATTGGTAGTGGTTTTCTGATTATGTCACCGTTGCTAGCTAGCGTTGTTGGCGGGCTTTCACCGATTGCGGTAATTGGCATTGTAGTGCTGGCATACTCAATCGGCAGCGTTATCCGGTTTAATATCAGGCATGTTGAACCGCGAATAAAAGAGGGCAGTCTGTCGCAAAGAACCAGGGAGGTAGAATACCTTGGCGATATTGCACTGGTACTGGCCTACATGGTGGCTGTAGCGTTCTACCTGTCCCTGTTGTCTTCCTTTTTACTGAGCTACCTCGGTATAGAAAACATGGATGCAGAGCGATGGCTGACCACGATAATCATTATCTTTATTTCAGTTGTGGGTTATAAAAAGGGCCTGGGTGGGCTGGAAAAACTGGAAGCTGTATCGATGACAGTGCAGCTTTCCATCGTTGTCGCCTTGCTACTGGGCCTGGGTATATTTTCTTATCTATTTTATTCATCAGGCCAAAGCCTGAACTTCGATTACCCGGAGCGTGACTTCAGTACCCAGATTCGAATACTTGCCGGTGCCTTGCTGGTTGTTCAGGGTTTTGAAACATCACGTTTTATTGGTGAAAAATACAGTCCTGAAATGCGTATTGCGACAATGAAAAAGGCACAAATTATTTCCGGTATTTTGTACGTCGTATCGGTGGCTTTGTTCTTACCTGTTGTTCAGCATCTTGATCTTCAACATATCCAGTTGGCAAAAATAGTGGATGTTACTGGCCTCGCGGCTGTAGTTTTGCCCTTCATGCTAATCGGTGCCGCACTAATGAGTCAGTTTAGTGCAGCCGTCGCGGATACCGGTGGTGGCGGTGGCTTACTAAGTGAGAACAGTGGAAAAAGACTGTCTACACGTGTCAGTTACCTGGGTATTTCAATCTGTGCCATCTTACTCGTATGGGCGGTAGACCTGATTGAAATCATTACCCTTGCTTCACGTGCATTTGCTTTTTATTATTTTCTGCAGGCACTGCTGGCGTTGAATTTCTGCTACAGAGATTGTTCACCTGAAGCGAGAATGACTAAATGGAGACGTTTATTCTTTATGGCGGTAGCCGTCATTCTTCTATATATCATTTTCTTTGCCATCCCGGCAGAATAATTCCGGCATTTCTCCATCCTGGGCAGGGTTTACCCGATGCGGTTTTCAGCGAACCGGGTCATGATTTTCTCTACTTCATCCCGGTGCTCAATCAGAACCTGAACGCATTCGGCATCCAGCTTAGTGCCCGATAATGTTTTTAGCTCGTCAAAAGCCGTGTCGATATCCCAGGCTTCTTTATAGGGGCGCTTGCTGGTCAGTGCGTCGAACACATCTGCAGTGGCCACAATTCTGGCTTCCAGAGGGATATCATCTGATTTGAGCTTCTCGGGGTAACCCTCACCGTTGATAGACTCGTGGTGATGGCGGGTAATATTTCGCAGGATGTCGAGATGCTGGATAGATGAAAGCTTAAAGTTGGCAATCATGTGATCAATGATTTCCAGTCCCTTATCTGAATGGGTATTCATTATTTCCCGTTCATCTTCATCCAATGGGCCTTCTTTTAACAGAATCCGATCAGGTATCGCTACCTTGCCTATGTCATGCAGTGGTGCAAACAGATAAATGTGCTCAACGTATTCATCGCTTAAGCCGCATTTTTCAGCAAGTTTGCGGGCAATCAGCTGTGAGTAACGAGACATGCGGTCCAGATGACTGCCTGTTTCCGGGTCTCGCTGGTGGGTAATGTGGGCAGCCGTACTCAGCGCCGCTGTCAGTGAGCGCAGGGCCGACATTTCATCAATGACCATCAGTGAAATGAGATGAGCAAAAACATCCAGTTCATTGAGTAGTCTTTCGCTAAAAATATCTGTTTCGTAGGAATTGAAAAAGATAAAGCCGAAAAAGTCACCAGTGTAAAACATCGGCAGGGTATAGCTGGCAGCATATCCCTGGCGGCCAATGCGTTGGGTGTGAGTGTGTTGGCCATTTTCAAAGGTCAACATGTTGTTAATGATCCGTGGCTCACCTTTCTCCAGTATGGCTTTTAGAGATGGTGCCTGATCCAGTCTGGTCTGATAATGTGATAGAGGGTCATCTTCACCGCTGCTGTGAACATAGGTTTTCAGTACAGCGGTGGCCGGATCATAAAGGGTGACTGCGATCCTGGCGATGCCAGGGCAGTATTGCTGCACAAGCTTGTGGCAATGGATCAGCTTGTCCCTGATGCTGGTTGGACCGTTTAGTGGTTCAAGAACATCTTTATAGTGCATATAAGACCTGTTGAGAGTGCCGTTAATCTGATCAATGCTGAAAACTAGAGGCCCATTTTTGGTATGGGTATATGTAATAATAGCAGCAATCTTTATACTCGCAACCGATTGAGACGTTTATGGTCCCCTGGGTATTACTCGATAGCGTGCAAGTCCCCGGCAACGGCGGAGAGCTTTCCCTGCATCAGCGGGGTGATGAATTCTCGATAAGAATCAAGGGCCATGGCGAGCTAATGAACAGTCGCGTACATGGCTCCGAAGATGCACTAGCAGAGCACAGCTGTACCAGGTTGGCGGACTGCGACAAACCGCGACTGCTGATCGGTGGACTGGGCATGGGTTTTACTCTTGCTGCAGCACTGCAACACGTAAGCAAGCAGGCGCAGGTGGTGGTGGCAGAATTGGTGCCGGCAGTGGTGGAGTGGAACAGAGGGCCGTTGGGGGAACATGCAGGTTACCCGCTGCGAGACCCACGGGTGACGGTAGAAGAGGCGGATGTCGCCGATATCCTTATGAATGAGCAGCAAGCTTATGATGCTATCTTGCTGGACGTGGATAACGGCCCGGAAGGCCTCACCCGCAAAGAGAACGATCGACTGTATAGCATTAACGGCTTGAACAAGGCATATGCAGCACTGCGTCCTCAGGGAGTGTTGGCGGTGTGGTCGGCAGGTCCGGATAAAAGCTTTTTGCAACGTCTGCGGAAGGTGGGGTTCGAGGTGGAAGAGGTGCGTGTTCGTGCGCGTGGGACGAAGGGGGCACGACACATCATCTGGTTCGCCAGACGGAATGTTTAACCAGCAAACAGGGGGTTAAAACCGGGTGTGAGCTGTCCTAAAAATGGTGATTTATTAACCATTGATGCAGGGCAATATAAAGTCACAAGAAAGTGCTTTCAGGGAGTAATACGCGGTGTCAGTCTAATCTCAAACAGTTTCGGCCAGTACTTGCCGGTCACAAAGAGTCTGTCTCCATCCGGGTCATAGGCAATGCCATTAAGAATATTAGCTTTGACAGCCGTGCCATGTTTGTTCAGCAGCCCACGAAGGTCAACAGCCCCAATGACTTTACCTGTTTGTGGTGAAATGATGACTAGTTGCTCAGTGAGCCAGACGTTGGCAAAAATATTTCCCTTCACCATTTCAAGTTCATTCAGGCGTTTTACCTGTTTGCCAAAGCGGGAGACTGAAAGACGGCGGATCTCTTTGAACGTGACTGGATCCAGAAACCGTAACACTGAAGACCCGTCACTCATAATGAGTTGCTTGTTGTAAGTGGTTAAGCCCCAGCCCTCACCCGGGTAGTGAAACGTTCTTATCAGATCAAAACTGTCCTGGTCATAGACAAATGCTGTACCGTCTTTCCAGCTCAGTTGCAGCAGCTGCTGGTTATAGAGGGTTAATCCCTCAGCGAAGATTTCATCATCGAGATTTTTATTTTTTATAATTTTACCGGTTTCCAGCTCAATTTTTCTCAGGCTGGAATGGCCATATTGCCCGGTGCTTTCATACAGGTAACCGTCTTGAAAGATCAGCCCCTGAGTAAATGCTTTAGGGTCATGCGGATAAGTGTTGATGACTTCGTAGTCATAGAGTGATAATTTATTTGCAGACACGACGCCTGATAAAGAAAAGGACAATGCAGTAATCAATAAAAATTTTAACAGATTGCCAGTGATATTCATGAAAAGTGATGTAGTCAAACGTAAAACGTAAAACGTAAACCGTAATACATCTTTGTCCTTACAGCATCATCCCGCGAATCATAAAATAGAACATGGCAGCCATAGTTCCAGTGGCGGGCACGGTTATAATCCAGGCAGCAATAATTCTTTTTAGATGAGAGCGTTTCACCAGTTCTGTCTTAAATTCTTTACTCAATTGTTTGCGTTCTTTTTTGCTCAAATGCGCCTTGGCCGAATGTTCCTTCAACTGGTGCAGCATCTCATTTTTTCTTTTCAGTGGGGCATCATCAAATTCATCAAGGAAATTCTCGACTGCTTCCGCATCATCATCTTCATGGTGATGCTTGATCTCTTCAATCATGCCACTGTAGTTGGATTTCAGGTATTCACGCAGGAAGCCAACACCGAATATGCCGCCAACTGCAATATGGGTTGAACTGACCGGCAGGCCGAGCTGTGAAGCGATGATGACGGTGATAGATGCCGCCATGGCGACGCAGAATGCGCGTGTCTGATTCAGATCTGTGATGCCTGAACCCACTGTTTTGATCAGCTTCGGGCCATACAGGGCGAGACCGACCGCTATGCCGATGGCACCGATCATCATTACCCATAATGGGATGCTGGCCTTAGTAGTGACGCCGCCGCCGGTAATGGCCTCATTGATGGCAGCAAGTGGGCCTACGGCATTGGCAACATCGTTTGCGCCATGCGCAAAGCTCAGAAATGCGGCAGCAAATACCAGCGGAATAGAGAAAAGTTTATTGATACTTTCTTTGCTATTTTTTAGCGTATTAGCAGACCGCACAACCATAGGCTTTACTACTAAATAGACTGCACTTGCTACGATTATAGAAATCCCCGCTGCTGCCAGAAAATTCAGTTTCCAGATGTGTTTGAATCCTTTCAACAACAGATAGGTAGAAAAGGACCAGGCCATGACCATCAGCAGCAAAGGCACCATCTTTTTTGCAGCGGCCAGCTTGTTTGTACGATAGGTGATTTTGCGTTTGATCAGGTACAGGAATGATGCCGCTATCATGCCACCCAGAGCTGGGGAGATGACCCAGCTAGCCGCAATTTGCGCCATTTTGTCCCAGTTGGCGATGCCCATGCCACCTGCTGCGATACCGGCGCCGAGTACACCGCCAACGATAGAATGCGTGGTGGAGACGGGTGCACCCATGGCTGTGGCAAGATTAAGCCAGACGGCACCGGAAAGCAGGGCTGCCATCATCAGCCAGATAAAGGTATCGGTATCCGGGATTATGCTCGGATCGATAATGCCTTTTTTTATTGTGCTGACAACATCACCACCGGCAATCAGGGCACCAGCTCCCTCGAAAATAACGGCAATTATGATGGCACCGGTCAGTGTCAATGCCTGAGAGCCAACAGCAGGGCCGACATTATTCGCTACATCATTTGCACCGATATTTAATGCCATATAGCCGCCAATGACAGCGGCAATCACCAGCAGAAGGCTGCCTTCGCTGGCAGGCGCGGTGAGATAGATAAAGAGCAGGACGGCAATCAGAAATAGCAATCCGAGTGCTGATCGTGTTATCTGTTGGTGAGTATTGATTTGCATGGTGGCTACTTATTGACCTTATTGTTACGAGAGGAATACAACGATTCCGGATCTCAATAGTTTACCGGTGACAATATTAATAAATCTACTGTCTGGAGCCTGCTTAGGAGAACTTTCCTGAGAAAGCCTATTTTACATTATTATTTTTGTGGCGATGTAGTATTTTCAGTGTACAGGTGATGATTTTATCTGTTTGCCCGACTGCTGTTTAATCCCGCCATAGCTCATAGATGGCAGGGTATAGACCCGCTAGTGTCTTCTTATCGTGCGGCTGAACTGCTAGAATCCGCAGCCAGTATATAGATTGGCATATCTTAGCGCCTGATCATTTAACAAACCTGCTGCTGCAAACTCTTATAATTATGGAAGACCTCAACCCGCTGCACAACCAACTCAAAGACATGAAAGGGCGCGTGCTGTCCCTGAGGGGGTATCTTTGACTTCGATAGCAAATCTGAGCAACTGACAGAAATACAACGGGAGCTGGAAAGCCCTGATGTCTGGAACGATCCGGAAAGGGCGCAGGGTCTGGGGCAGGACCGCGCCAGGCTGGAGGCGGTAGTGGACGTAATACTGATGCTGGAAAACGGTATCGAAGAATCCTCTGAATTACTCTCAATGATGGAAGAGGAAAATGATGAATCCATGCTTGAGGATGTACAGGGCGACCTGAATCGCCTGCAAAGTAAACTGGAAGAACTGGAATTTCGCCGCATGTTTTCCGGCAAAATGGATGCGAATAATGCCTGGCTGGATATACAGGCAGGCTCCGGGGGCACAGAAGCACAGGATTGGGCGAACATGCTGCTACGCATGTATTTGCGCTGGGGAGAACGCCAGGGGCTGAAGACCGAACTGATGGAAGTTTCCGAGGGTGACGTGGCGGGGATCAAAAGTGCCACCATTAAATATACCGGCGATTATGCCTTTGGCTACCTTCGGACAGAGACCGGCGTTCATCGTCTGGTTAGAAAGTCGCCATTTGATTCCGGCAACCGGCGCCACACCTCATTTGCATCAGTTTTTGTGTCGCCGGAGATTGACGACAGCATCGAAATTGAAATAAACCCGGCTGATCTGCGTATCGATACCTACCGCGCAAGCGGTGCCGGTGGGCAGCATGTCAATAAGACCGATTCAGCGGTGCGCCTGACTCATATCCCTACCGGTGTCGTTGTACAATGCCAGAATGACCGTTCACAGCACCGTAATAAGGCACAGGCGATGGATATGATGAAGGCACGTCTGTATGAGCTGGAAATCCAGAAGCAGCAGGATGAGCAGAAGGAAGTAGAAGAATCCAAGTCGGATATCGGCTGGGGCAGTCAGATCCGCTCCTATGTACTGGATTCATCACGCATCAAGGACCTGCGTACCGGCGTTGAAACCGGCAATACCCAGGCGGTACTGGATGGAGACCTTAACCAGTTCATAGAGGCCAGTCTGAAATCCGGGCTTTAGCCTGCATACACACTACTTACACTGCGGGAGGCATAATCCCCCCCCGTTAAACACAATGAAACTAGTTATGACCGATACTACTCAAAACGAAAACGAACAGATTAAATTGCGCCGGGAAAAATTGACCGCGATGCGGGAAAACGGTGCTAATCCATTTCCTAACGATTTTCGGCGCAACATCGTGGCGGCTGAAATCCTGGCCCGTTATGAGGCTAAGGAAAATGAAGATCTGGAGGCTGACCCGGTACGGGTAAAAGTTGCCGGCCGTATGATGTCACGGCGTATCATGGGTAAAGCCAGCTTTGCCCATGTTGAAGATATGTCCGGTCGCATACAGCTCTTCGTGCAGCGTGATTCTCTGACGGAAGGCTTCTATAACACCAGCTTTAAAAAATGGGACATCGGCGACATCATCGGTGTCGAGGGAGTGTTGTTTCGGACTAAAACAGGCGAACTGACCATTCGTGTTGATGGAATCCAGCTGCTGGTAAAATCCTTAAGGCCGTTACCCGAAAAGTATCATGGCCTGACCGACCTGGAGATGCGTTACCGGCAGCGCTATGTCGACCTGATAATGAGCCAGGCTTCGCGCGACAGTTTCCGCAAACGTACGCGTATCATTTCGCTGATTCGCGAGTATCTGGCCGACAGGGACTTTCTCGAAGTAGAAACACCGATGATGCAGGCGGTCCCAGGCGGTGCAGCGGCACGCCCGTTCAAGACCTTTCATAATGCGCTGGATATAGACCTGTTTATGCGCATAGCGCCGGAACTTTATCTGAAAAGACTTGTAGTAGGCGGATTCGAACGCGTCTTTGAGATCAACCGTAATTTTCGCAATGAGGGACTAAGTACCCGACACAATCCTGAATTTACCATGGTTGAGTTTTACCAGGCCTACGCCGATTACAACGAACTGATGGATCTGACTGAAGATATGCTGCGGCATATCACTGAAACGATACAGAATGGTAATACCGTGGTGACATATCAGGGCGATGAGTATGATTTTGGCAAACCCTTTACCCGTATGACGGTCAAAGAAGTGGTACTTAAATATAATAAAGAGCTGTCCGCTGATCAGCTTGATGATATAGACGTCCTGCGTAAACATGCAGAAAGTCTGAAGATCTCACTGCGTGACAGTTATGGTACAGGCAAGCTGCTGATCGAGATATTTGAAAAAACAGGCGAACATCGGCTAAAAGACCCGACATTTATTACCGCCTACCCGGTAGAAGTGTCCCCATTGTCACGCCGCAATGATGATGATCCAACGGTCACCGATCGCTTTGAATTATTTATTGGTGGACGCGAGATTGCCAATGGCTTTTCCGAGCTGAATGACCCGGAAGACCAGGCTGAACGATTCCGCGATCAGCTGAAACAAAAAGATGAAGGTGATGAAGAAGCCATGTCCTACGATGCTGATTATATCCGCGCCCTGGAACACGGCATGCCGCCAACAGCCGGTGAGGGGATAGGCATCGACCGCCTGGTGATGCTGTTCACCGACAGCCCGTCGATTCGTGATGTCCTGCTGTTTCCGCATATGCGACCAGAGGCGGAATGAAAAAATCAGGTCAAAGGTTAAAGGGGAAAGGCAAAAGGAAAATCGGCCCAGGCTCGCTTTCCCCTTTAGCCTTTAGCCTTTTGCCTTTAGCCTCTCCCTTTTCCCCTGACATATTCGCCCCGAGGACGGGCGTCCCACAATGATGCTATCAGGCGTGTTTTCTGATTTTGTAGGAGCGGCGTCTCGCCGCGATAAAAAAGGTCAAGGATTAGCAATTGAAGAGTTAAAGAAATCTGAAGCAGTTTTGCTTTTGCCTTTTATCTTTAACCTTTCCCCTTTAGCCTTTAGCCTTTTACCTGTCGTCCAATGATCCGCCCCTTAGAATTCTACATCGGCCTCGCCTACACGCGCGCTAAGCGGCGTACCGAGTTTATCTCTTTTATCTCCCTTGCCTCGATGCTCGGCACGGCACTGGGTGTCACGGCACTCATCACGGTGCTTTCCGTCATGAACGGTTTTGGTGAAGAGCTGCGCAGCCGCATCCTGTCTGTTGCGGCGCATGTGACGGTGACGGGGTTTGGCGACGAGTTGTCAGACTGGAGATACGTTCAGCAGCAGGTGGCCGGCAATGAAGGGGTGCTTGGCAGTGCTCCTTACGCACTGGCCCAGGGACTGTTGACAGAGAAAACAAGGAGCAGCGGGGTCATGGTGCGGGGAATATTGCCAGCAGAGGAGTTATCGGTATCCAGTCTTGGCGAAAATATGAAAGCCGGTAAAATTGAACAGCTTGAAGCCGGTGAATACCGCATCATACTGGGGCAGGAACTGGCCTTTTCTCTAGGTGTGTGGGTGGGTGATAAGGTTACACTGATGGCTCCCCAGGCCTCAGTGACGGCAGCCGGCATTTTGCCGCGCATGAAGCGTTTCACCGTTGCAGGTGTGTTTGAAGCCGGCATGTATGAATATGACAGTGGCCTGGTGCTGATACACATCGCTGACGCACAGAAGCTCTACCGGATGGGAGAAAAC
>JAYEGM010000127.1:0-3093 GCA_034659075.1 Pseudomonadota bacterium | reverse complement strand
GCTGACGGGTGTAAAAAGCGGCCGGGTGATTGGTAACCTGGTAGCGCTACTGATGATCATGAAAGGGCAACCGCTGGCCTACAACCGCGATAATCAGGAAGACAAGGAGCCATTGTTCGACAGCCTGGATACAGTAACTGCCGCAGTGCGTGTATTTGCCGGAATGATCCCGCAGCTGACCGTCAGATCGGATATTATGTATCAGGCCGCCAAACAGGGCTTTTCTACGGCCACCGACCTGGCCGACTATCTGGTCAGGAAAAATATTCCGTTCCGTGATGCGCACGAGATAGTCGGTAAAGCGGTACAGGCTGCCGAGCAGGCCGGGCATGACCTGTCAGAGATGTCTCTCGATGAATTAAGGTCATTCAGTGATCAGATAGACAATGATGTGTTCGATGTGCTGACACTGGAAGGTTCAGTCAACGCACGCGATCATATCGGTGGCACTGCCCCTGTTCAGGTTCGTGCGGCGATAAAAAGAGTGCGTGAAGCATTTGCTGAAAAATAGCCAGGGAGAGTGGGAATAACCGGGAATTATGTATTACGGTTTACGTATTATGCTAAAAGCGTAAAGCCTATGCCGGCTTAAGAACAACATTCTCTCCCGCCTGCCCGCTCGCCAATTCTGACAGCTGGTCAAAAAAATCGCCGCTGTTGCGGTCATTCTTCCAGCTGCCCGTTGCCTTGTCATAGTCATAATGAAAGCCGCCACTGCGGGCGGCCAGCCACAGCTGGCCATTGGCACTCTGGTAGTTGATGATGATCTTGCTGCGGTCTTCAAATTCAATAGTGAGGATATCGCTGACGGTATCATAATCGATATCGGCATCGCAGTTGTCCAGCAGCTCTTCGAGCAGTTCAAGTGTTTCAGCGTATGTCTGGAGGTTGCTAGTTTCGTTCATCTTTTTTCCGGTGTTGTATATTGATTCACAGGTTATACTAGGCACCTGGTGCATTCTACTATTTTGGAGTTTTTGATGAAAATACGTTTTACAGGGTTGTTGCTGCTGACCAGCCTGTTTCTGTTGTCTGCCTGTGGACAGAAAGGCCCTTTATATCTGGAAAAGACGTCTGCTTCCAATACAGCTACCGGCGAGCTTGAAAAAGATGCAGCGATGGACAAGACAGATAGTACAAGTTCCACAGACAAGGAAGTTCAGACGGAGAATAAGGATTAGCTAGCAATATGGATCATTTCTCCTATCAGCACGGACAGCTGCACGCTGAATCAGTCCCGCTGGCTGAAATTGCCCGCAGTGTCGGCACGCCGGCCTATGTTTATTCGCGGGCAACACTCAGTCGTCATTATCAGGCCTTTGATCAGGCACTGCAGGGAATGCCGCACCTGATATGTTATGCCGTTAAAGCCAATTCCAACCTGGCCGTACTGAATGTCCTGGCTCGGCTGGGTGCGGGTTTTGATATTGTTTCAGGTGGCGAACTGGAGCGTGTGATACGCGCCGGCGGAGATCCTGAGAAAGTCGTTTTTTCGGGTGTAGGGAAAAGCAGTGCGGAAATTCGTGCCGCTCTGCGTGCAGGAATCAAGTGCTTTAATGTAGAGTCGGCGGATGAACTGGAGCGTATCTCCGGCATCGCCGGCCAATTGGGGTTGCGGGCACCTGTCTCTCTGCGAGTGAACCCTGACGTTGATCCAAAAACACATCCGTATATATCAACCGGGCTGAAAGAGAATAAGTTTGGTATTCCTGCTGATGAGGCATATGAACTGTATACCATGGCACATTACGAATACCCGATGCTGGATCTGGTAGGTATTGATTGCCATATCGGCTCACAGTTAACAGAGATCTCGCCGGTGATTGAAGCGCTGGACCGGGTTCTTGATCTGCTTGAAAAGCTGAAGCTGGCGCGGGTAAATCTCAGGCACCTCGATATCGGCGGTGGGCTGGGGATTTCCTATCAGGATGAACAGCCACCCGAACCTGAGCAGTACGTTCAGGCTTTGCGTGAGCGGCTGCAGCAAAGGAATATGACAGATTTGACCCTGATACTGGAGCCAGGCAGGGCCATAGCCGGTAATGCCGGGGTGCTTTTGACGCAAGTTGAATATTTGAAAAACACGCCGGGCCACCACTTTGCTATCGTCGATGCGGCGATGAATGATCTGATGCGTCCGGCACTTTATGACGCCTGGCAGGAAGTGGTTGCGGTAGCACCACGCAGCAGTGATGCCGCAAAAACCTGGGATATCGTCGGCCCGGTGTGTGAAACAGGTGACACCCTGGCGAAGCAGCGCGAACTGTCTCTGCAGGAGGGTGATCTGCTGGCGATCCGTTCATCCGGCGCCTACGGTTTCACGATGAGTTCGAATTATAATACCCGCCCGCGGCCACCTGAAATCATGGTGGATGGGGAAGAGTTTCATGTCGTCCGCCGGCGTGAAGTGATGGATGATCTGATGGCAATGGAAACCCTGTTGCCCGGGGACTAGCGTGCTGCAGCTAACTGTTTCACTACACCGTTAGGTATATTGCCATCAAGAAATTTTGTCTGATATTACTGCTATATACGGCTACCGCGGGTTTTGTCCAGGCACAGCAACCGGCGACAGAAGTAATCCCGCTGGGCTACCGGTCAATCAATGAGATTATCCCGCTAATACGTCCGTTGCTTGCTCCTGACGGCTATGTCAGTGGTCTGCAGGGGCAGCTGGTTGTTACAGCTACTCCGCAAAAGATGGCAGAAATCCGCAAGCTGCTCACCACGCTGGACAGGGCGCCTGCCCGACTACTGATCAGCGTTAAACGCGGCAACGATCTCTCTGGCCGCCAGGATTCAGCTTCTGTTCAGGGGCAGGCCGCTAACCTGTCTATCAACAATGGTGGAGTTGTCATAGGGGGCAGGGCTCCCGGCCCACCCCATGGTAGACAGGATGGCCTGTCAGTAAAGATGAAATCAGACAGTCAAATTGAACAATCCGGTATCATTCAGCAGGTGCAGGTGCTTGAAGGGCGCGAGGCCTATATTTCGGCTGGCGAAGAATTCCCGGTCAGAAATCGCGGCACAGTGACAGGCCCTGGAGGTGTTTATGGCTATGACAATATTGAATATTACCCTGCCGTAACCGGG
>JAYEGM010000126.1:0-3106 GCA_034659075.1 Pseudomonadota bacterium | reverse complement strand
GGTATTTTTTTGCCACTGCACCGGCAGCCACTCGCATCGCTGTTTCGCGTGCAGAGGATCGTCCACCGCCGCGATAGTCACGCAAGCCATACTTCTTTTCATAGGTCAGATCAGCATGACCCGGCCTGAATACATCTTTAATATCTGAATAGTCTTTTGATCGCTGATCAGTATTCCGAATCAACAGGCCTATCGGTGTACCGGTAGTCTTGCCCTCGAACACACCGGAGAGTATTTCAACCTCATCCGACTCACGACGCTGGGTAGTATGCCGCGAGGTGCCGGGCTTACGGCGGTCGAGATCAGGCTGGATATCAGCTTCGCTAAGTTCGAAACCGGGAGGGCAGCCGTCAACAATACAGCCGATGGCCGGACCATGACTTTCACCAAAACTGGTGACAGTGAAAAGCTTGCCTATCGTATTACCGGACATAATTATTTTCTGGTAGGTGTCATCTTAGGTTTTAGGCAGGGTGACGCCGGTCTGCCCCTGGTATTTACCACCACGATCTTTGTAGGAGGTTTCACACTCTTCATCACCTTCAAAGAATATCACCTGTGCGACACCCTCGTTCGCATAGATCTTGGCAGGCAGTGGAGTGGTATTGGAAAACTCCAGTGTCACGTGTCCTTCCCATTCAGGTTCAAACGGTGTGACATTTACAATGATACCGCAGCGCGCATAGGTCGATTTCCCCAGGCAAATTGTTAACACATTGCGAGGAATACGCAGGTATTCAACCGTTCTTGCCAGTGCGAATGAGTTTGGTGGAATAATGCAAACGTCACCTTTGAAATCAACGAAACTGTTCTCATCGAAATTCTTCGGATCCACCAGTGCTGAGTTGATGTTAGTGAATATCTTGAATTCATCAGAACAGCGAATATCGTAGCCGTAACTGGATGTGCCATAGGACACCAGCCTCTCACCGGCGGCATCGACGCGTACCTGATCTGCTTCAAATGGCTCAATCATGCCTGCTTGCTCGGCCATTCTACGGATCCATTTATCGGACTTTACGCCCATCTATACATACTCCTGCTTACCTGTTCTTTTAATGCCGCGTATTATTACTGAAAAAGACCGGCATGAGAAATACTCATGCCGGCCTTTTTTGCTTCATTACCTGGTTAGTACGAATCACTCGTCGTTGCGAGTGCAGCGCGGCAATCTCATCTTTCTGGCTTAGTCCGTTAGAGATTGCTTCGTCACTACGTTCCTCGCAATGACGGCGAGGTCATAAGAACCTTAACTATTATCAATCACTATATTCGGGAATGCCGCAGTAAAGTCTTTTTTCTTCTTCGACAGCCTTGCTGCAGTACGACGTGCAATTTCACGATAGTTCATTGCTATGCGTCCTTCAGGATCTGAAACAACAGTCGGTTTACCTTCATCAACATCCTTACGGATGGTTATATCCAGGGGAATCGATCCAAGGTAATCAACATCATACTGTTCTGCCATGCTGAGACCTCCACCTTCACCGAAGATATGCTCTTCATGACCACAATTTGAACAGATGTGAGTACTCATATTCTCAACTATGCCCAGTACAGGAATCTCAACCTTCTCAAACATCTTCAGCGCCTTGCGGGCATCCAGCAGGGCAATATCCTGCGGTGTAGTCACAATGACGGAACCACTGACAGGGACTTTCTGCGCCAGCGTCAGCTGTGTGTCACCGGTACCTGGCGGTAGATCGATGATCAGGTAATCAAGATCATTCCAGCGGGTATCTTTGAGTAGTTGCTCCAGTGCCTGAGTGACCATTGGGCCGCGCCAGATCATCGGTGTTTCTTCATCAATCAGAAAACCAATCGACATGGCCTGCAGATTATATGACGTCATCGGCTCCAGTGAGTTACCATCTTTTGATTCCGGCTGTGCCGAGACACCGAGCATGCGCGGCTGAGAAGGACCATAGATATCGGCATCGAGGATACCAACAGTAGCGCCTTCTGCAGAGAGTGCCAGTGCCAGATTGACCGAAACAGTAGATTTACCGACGCCGCCTTTACCGGAGGCAACAGCGATAATGTTTTTGACATTGTCCAGCATGGTGACGCCCTTCTGCACACCATGTGAGGCTATTTTGAATGAAACGTCTACCGTGGCATCGGAGACACCATCAACCGCCATGATCTTTTCTTTCAGGCTGGCGGCAAACTCATCTGCAAAACCCTTATTAGGATAACCGGCAACAATTTTCACCTCGACCTTACCGTCGGTAATGTCAATTTTCTTTACCACTTTGCCACTGACCGGATCCTGTTCTGTGTAGGGATCAACAACCAGCTTCAGCGCGTCTTCGATCTGTTCTTTTGTTACTTCACTCATGCCTGACCTCAAATGTTACTTAAATATACGTTCGCGAAAGGGCGCCAATCATACGCTGAGAAAGCCAAAAAGTCATTTCATAGAGTGTTAAAATCGGCATTTCACCATCAATTGTGAGGCGAATACTTGAGGCAATAAATCAGGTATTCGATAAATACCAGAACAGCACGGCAAAATGACAGAAATTATTGATGAATGGGGATTATGGGGGCTGTTTGCCAGCGCCTTCATTTCATCCACCCTGCTGCCCGGCGGCTCTGAAGCCATTCTGCTTGCCCTGTCCCTGAACAATGCTCACGATCCACTGAGCCTGCTGATCGTTGCCACTGCCGGCAACACACTGGGCGGGATGTCCTCATGGCTGATTGGCCTATTGATTGCCCACTACTGGCCGACACAAACACTGTTAAAGAAACCGGAATACCTGAGAGCAGCCAACTGGCTGGAGAAACACGGCAGTCCGATACTCCTGCTGTCATGGTTACCCGTCGTTGGCGACCCATTATGCCTCGCCGCAGGCTGGTTGAAGATTCATTTCTGGCCAGCCCTGTTTTTTATTGCTGTTGGCAAAGCGGCACGTTATGGGGTTATTTTGTTGTTGTTCAGTTAAACGAAGTTTCAAGTTTTAAGTTTTAAGTTTTCCTGATTACCCATAAACTTCAGCCATCTTGAGAAGTCGATACGGCATTGGAGGTGTTCGTAATGAAACATAGAGTAGCCGGTCTATCATGGCGGGTAAATCAAATCGTCGGTTAAAACGATACT
>JAYEGM010000125.1:0-3118 GCA_034659075.1 Pseudomonadota bacterium | reverse complement strand
TGCCACGCGGCTTGCGATTAGTGCCCCCTATTCCTCACAGCGCAGTTTCGGTTCAGTCGCGCTGGACTGGGTATGGCTGGCTGCCGGACGCGGACAGGTTTACCTGCATGGCAAGCAAAAACTCTGGGACTATGCAGCCGGCTGGCTGATACTTGATGAAGCGGGCGGCGTTTCTTCAAACCTGGAAGGTGATCGCGGTTTCCAGGGTACACTTGAACCCCGCTCGGCACTGGCCGCTTCAAATACTGATCTTTATCAGCAATGGTTTAACTGGGTCAGTGCCTGAACCCAGGCATAAAATTCTTATCAGTTCCTGTCTGCTGGGACAGCCTGTTCGTTATGACGGCCAGGCAAAGAAGTTTGATAACTCTACGCTCGATCACTGGCTTGCAGAAGGCCGGCTGGTCGCTGTCTGCCCTGAGATCAGCGGTGGATTGTCTGTGCCAAGAGCGGCAGCTGAGATCGCAGGCTTTGCCGATAAGGTACTGGTTGGCAGGGACCGGGTGAAAACTGAAGATGATGAAGATGTCAGCCGCTATTTCCTGTGCGGTGCACAACATGTGCTGATGTTATGCCGGCAGGAAAATATCCGCATTGCGATACTGAAGGAGAACAGCCCCTCCTGCGGCTCAAGACATGTGTATGATGGCAGTTTCACTGATAAACTAGTCTCCGGGGCCGGTATTACAACCACTCTATTACGCCAGAACGGTATACGTGTTTTTAACGAGCATGAAATCGATGCTGTTGCTGAGTATATCGAGACCCGCCTCGCCTGCTGAGCAACCATGCGCGTACTGATCATAAAAACCTCATCCCTCGGCGATGTCGTGCACGCCCTGCCAGCGCTGACAGATGCTAAAGCCGCAATCCCGGATATCAGCTTTGACTGGGTAGTCGAAGAGGCCTTCGCTCCGATACCCGGCTGGCATGATGCGGTTATACAGGTCATCCCGGTAGCTTTACGCCGCTGGCGCAAGACACCTCTGGCAAAGCAGACACACCAGCAGTGGCATGCCTTCAAGCAAAGAATAAAGACAACAGATTACGATCTGGTCATCGATGCCCAGGGCCTGATCAAGAGTGCCTGGCTAGCACGGTTGGCGAACGCTCCATCACATGGTCTTGATCGCAATTCTGCACGGGAAGGGCTGGTTGCCTATAGCTATGATAAAACTCATCAGGTCAGTAAAGACAAGCACGCGATAGAAAGGCTGCGGGAACTGTTTGCCAAAGCGCTCTGCTATCCAGTGCCGGCAGCGCCGCCCGACTATGGCATATCCACCGGTGAACTGGATAAACATTGCCGCCAGCTGGTGTTTTTGCATGGCACCACGTGGCAAAGTAAGCACTGGCCTGAGAAATACTGGCTGGAGATGGTAGAATTTGCGACCAATGACGGTTACCAGGTTCAGCTACCGTGGGGGAATGATGAAGAGAAAGCCCGCGCAGAGAGACTTGCTCGACATAATGACAGGGCACAGGTATCGCCTGCCATGGATTTGAATGGTATAGCTTCGTTGCTTGGCCGTTCGACAGGGGCAGTTGCCGTCGATACCGGACTCGGCCATCTTGCCGCCGCACTGTCATTGCCCAATGTCTCATTGTATGGTGCAACAGATCCGTTTTTAACCGGCACCCGGGGCCGCTATCAGGCGCAGTTAACAGTCGAGTTTGAATGCTCACCCTGTCTGCAGCGCCAGTGCCATTATAAAGAAACCTCGGTAGTCAGCCCGGCCTGTTACCAGACCCTGCCGGCGACACAGGTCTGGCAGAAACTTCAGCAACTTATTAACGACAAGGAAAAGAACAAATGAAAAAATCTGTACTGGTCACCGGTGGTGCCGGCTATATCGGGTCACATACCTGCCATCAGCTAATTGAAGCCGGACAACACGTTGTCGTGGTTGATAACTTCTATTCCGGTCACCGTTGGGCCCTGCCCGAGCAGGTAGTTCTTGTTGAAGGCGATGCCGGTGACATCGAGCTGACTTCGAAGCTAATGCGTGAGCACAATGTTGATACCGTCATTCATTTTGCCGGTCATATCGTGGTGCCGGAATCGGTCACCGATCCTTTAAAGTATTATCACAACAATACACAAAACTCCCGCAACCTGCTGCAGGCCTGCGTCAATAGCGGTGTCAATCAGTTTGTCTTCTCATCTACCGCCGCTGTCTATGGCATTCCTGAAGAGCAACCGGCTACAGAGCAGACAGATACTGCTCCCATCAATGCCTATGGCAGATCAAAGCTGATGACAGAGTGGATGATGCAGGATCTGGCAGATCGACCGGATATCGATGATAACTTTCGTTTTATTGCACTACGCTACTTTAATGTAGCCGGAGCACGGCTCGACCTTACAATCGGCCAGGCAACACCGGATGCGACACATCTTATAAAAGTGGCCTGCCAGGCCGCACTCGGCTTGCGGGATTCTGTCAGTATATTCGGTACCGATTACCCGACACCGGATGGTACAGGCGTACGTGACTATATCCATGTCGAGGATCTCGCTTCGGCCCATCTATCGGCGCTGAATTATTTGCGTCAGGGTGGTGACTCGATAATTATGAATTGTGGCTATGGTCAGGGATACTCTGTACGTGAGGTCATGCAGATGGTAGAAAAAGTCAGTGGTGTAGCTTTCAATATCATCGAAACACCCCGACGTGCCGGTGACCCGCCCGAATTGATCGCTGACAACGAGCTGATACATCAAACACTGGACTGGAAAATCCGCTATCAGGATCTGGAAGTTATTTGCCGTACGGCTTATGAATGGGAAGCAAAATGGGCGAAGATGCAGGAGCAAGACCAGGGGAAAGGTTAAAAGGGAAAGGTTAAAGGGGAAAGGGGAAAGGAAAATCAAAATCGTAGAATTTATTGTCCTGAAACTTGGAACCTGAAACCTGAAACCTGAAACCTGAAACCTGAAACTTGAAACTTGAAACTTGAAACCTGAAACCTGAAACCTGAAACTTGAAACCTGAAAACATTTTAAATGAAAGAATCCTACCTGCCTGATGCGATCGATCTGACCACGGTTCGTCGCGTGCTGGTGATCAAGTTACGCCATTTTGGTGATGTGCTGCTGACATCTCCGGTCTTCAGT
>JAYEGM010000124.1:0-3139 GCA_034659075.1 Pseudomonadota bacterium | reverse complement strand
GCGAATCAAGAACGGCGGGTTTTCCAACAGTGTTTATCCGTCTGACAGGTTGCCCTTTGCGCTGTGGTTATTGCGATACTGAGTATGCCTTTTCAGGCAGTGAGAGAATGACACTCTCAGCTATATTACAACAGGTGAAGTCTTATTTTCCCCGCTATGTCACTGTTACCGGTGGTGAGCCATTGGCGCAGCGGGGTTGCTGGTTGCTGTTGAAAATGCTCTGCGATGCCGGTTTCACCACATCACTGGAAACCAGTGGCGCTGTCGATATAAGCAAGGTAGATAAGCGTGTATCTACTGTGATGGACATCAAGACACCGGGTTCCGGTGAAGTTGATCGAAATCGTTACCAGAATCTCGCCCTGCTGAAACGTAAAGATCAGTTAAAGTTTGTCATCACTGACCGGGCAGATTATGAATGGAGCCGGCAGTTTTTAGAAGAAAATGAATTGACCGGGAAGTGTGAAATACTCTTTTCGCCAGTGCATGGAGAACTCGATCCACCGGATTTGGCAAAATGGATTCTGGACGACAAGCTTCAGGTGAGAATGCAAATACAGTTACACAAGTACCTTTGGGGTGATGAGCGTGGCAGATAAAGCAGTGGTGTTGCTTTCAGGCGGTCTGGATTCCGCGACGGTTCTTGCTATCGCACGCAGGGAAGGTTTTCAGAGCCTGGCACTTAGTTTTGATTATGGACAGTGTCATCGTGTAGAGCTGAAAGCTGCCAGACGCGTAGCAAAAGCGGGCGGTGCCGCAGAACATAGAATCCTTCGTCTGCCGATAGGTGAACTGGGTGGCTCTGCACTAACCGATGAGGATATCGATGTACCAAAAGCCAGCGAGTTTAAGGACAGCGGTATTCCTGTCACCTATGTTCCGGCCCGGAATACGGTATTTTTAGCCATGGCACTGGCCATGGCTGAAATATATGGAGCAAGGAACATTTTCATCGGCGCTAACGCCGTTGATTACTCCGGCTACCCGGATTGCCGTCCTGAATTTATTGCAGCCTTTGAAACACTGGCAAATCTGGCCACGCGTGAAGGCGTGGAAGGTGACGGTTTTCAAATCAGGGCGCCGTTGATTGATATGAGTAAGGCCGACATCATCAATACAGGCATTAAACTGGGGGTTGATTACAGTCTCACAATATCCTGTTACAACCCTACTGCTGATGGACTGGCCTGCGGGGTTTGTGATTCCTGCCGTTTACGTGCAGAGGGTTTTAACCTGGCCGATGTAGCTGACCCTACCTCTTACCAGCCCGTGGGGTAGTATTTCCGATAGAAAAAAGGGAATAAATCAGCTATGGTACGAGTCCTATCTCCCAGGTAGTCACAAAGCAGAACGCATTTTAAAAATAACAGTGTTGTGCTGATAATAAATACAAAAATATTATAGTATCAATCAGTTAGCAGAGGAGAATTTAGATGGTTTTTGAAGATTTCTTATCGGCCTGGTCTATGATGATCTGGTCATCATTTGCCCTGGCCGTGATCCTCGGTGCAGTAGTTAATAAAACCAATTTCTGCACCATGGGGGCCGTATCCGACTGGGTTAATATGGGTGACAAAGGGAGGTTCCGCGCCTGGATGTTCGCGATTGCCGTGGCATTGCTCGGGGTCACATTTTTTGAGACACAGGGTCTGGTTTCGCCTGACCTGGCATTTCCTCCATACCGCAGCGGCACCTTGATCTGGGCCGAGAATATCCTGGGTGGTTTTTTATTTGGCATAGGTATGACATTTGGATCCGGCTGCGGTAACAAGACCCTGATCCGTATGGGTGGCGGGAATTTAAAGTCTATTATGGTTTTCCTGATTATCGGCGTAATTGCCTTTTTCATGGTGAACCCACTGCCCGGCACCGACCAGACCCTGATGTCACTGATCTTTCTTGACTGGATTAGACCGCTTGCAGTGACGCTGGATGGCGGTTCCCAGGATTTTGGAACGATACTGACGGGTCCCGAAAATGCAGCGTCCGCTCGCCTCTGGATTGGCCTGGGGCTATCATTAGCATTATTAATTTTTGTATTCAAATCAGCGGATTTCCGCAGCAGTTTCGACAATATCCTCGCTGGGCTGGTAGTTGGGCTCATCATTGTCGGTGCCTGGTTTGTCACATCAAATATACAACTTGCTTACGAGTCTGATTTTGATGGCGAAGTAAAAGTCAGCATGCGCGAATATCTTGATCCGACCACGTCTCAGTGGGACATGGCCGAGGCCGTGCGTGAGGATTGGCAATCATCAAAACCGGACATGAATTCTGGCAGCCCGCAGTCATTTACATTTATCAATCCATTAGGACAAACTGTCGGTTATGTGTCTACAGGCATGGACAAGGCAAAACTTACCTTTGGCGTGGCCATTGTTTTTGGCGTTATCCTGGGTTCATTTCTCTGGTCATTACTGACGAAAAGTTTCAGGATTGAATGGTTTGCCTCCGTTGGTGATTTTTTCAATCATCTTGTGGGGGGTATTCTAATGGGTTTTGGCGGTGTACTTGCCCTGGGCTGCACCATTGGACAAGGCATTACCGGTGTAAGTACCCTTGCCTTAGGGTCATATATCAGTCTTATATCAATAATATTTGGTAGCGCCCTGACAATGAAAATACAGTATTACAAACTGGTATATGAAGAAGAAGCCAGTTTTTTTGGTGCTCTGGCCTCATCTCTGGTTGACATGAAGCTACTTCCTAGTAAGATGCGCAAACTCGAAAAAGTCTAACCAGTGTTAGATGAGTATTTGGGTCGTTAGCTCAGTCGGTAGAGCATCTGACTTTTAATCAGGCGGTCGGGCGTTCGAATCGCCCACGACCCACCAAATACATGAAAAGGCCCGGAATTCCCGGGCCTTTTTTTATTTCCAGTGCTTACAATCCAGGAAATATCACGAGCTATAGCGCATAGACTCGTGAACTGTTTTAGTGAACCGTACCAAACGACAGGTCCAGTGAATATGGAGGTAAGGGGATACCCGCTATCTTACAGGCCTGTACGACGGGGCCATGAGGGAACAGGGAGTAAAGATACTTCTTGCCGCCGCGCGTTTTTACATGGTTAGACATTGCTCTCAGCACCATCCTCGCGCTGCAGCCGGTACCGTGCTCTTTACAGTGGTCTCGAATG
>JAYEGM010000123.1:0-3145 GCA_034659075.1 Pseudomonadota bacterium | reverse complement strand
AACTCTGTTCTGCGAGACCTTTTAAATCTCTTGAACGTGTCTTTGGTGTCAGTTTTTGGTATAGCCCAAGATACCATGGTTGTGACTGCAAAGACTGTAAAGTATGCTCTGTGCCATGAGGGAGTAAATTATTAATAATTGTAAATTGCCGTAGATTGATTTTTTTACTTTGCAGCTTTGTATTCAATGATGTTTCGTATAACAGCATGGCAATTATTCTGTTTACGCGATCATGTAGCTGGTTTAATACCTTGAGCATGCCTTCCAGGAAAAAAGATACAAAGGCGGTATTGGGATACTTTTCTTTGTCATCTTCAGCCTTCCTGGCAAGGTTAAAGCCGGTGAAATATTCATCTATCTGCTCTAAATAATACCGAGATAGTGCGAATGGCGCATATTTATATCCAGAACATTTAAGAATCATTGCTTCAAGCACACGTCCAACACGTCCATTGCCGTCCCAAAACGGGTGTATTCTCTCAAAATAATAATGTGCTAAGGGCGCTCTTATGAGTGGGCTGAGCTGTGATAACTCAGGACTATTTATCCACTTCAAAAACTGTTGAATAAGCAGATCAATATCATCATGGCATTTTGGTGGTGTATAAACACCTCCATGCCTGTTATCTCCAACTTTGGTGAGTTGGCCTTTTTGGTTATCTCTATACTTACCAGGAATGTTATGTGGGTGTGCTAAGCCATTTGTAATGATGGCATGCAGATCCTTAATCATTTTTTCCTGCAGACCAACAACAAGGCCTGTACCCTCTATACTGGCTTTGCTATCTTTAATACAGATGTCTGCAAAATTTTCCGCTGTTGAATAGGCCTGCCTGATATTAAGAACCCTTTTTTCTTCCTCTTCTTTCGCCTCTTCTGTGTCGATGACTACTGCTGTTTCTTCTTCGGTTAACGTGCCGCCTTCTATGGTGTTTGTTCCAAAGACACTCGAGACGACAACCTCACGCTCCAGCTTCGTTGCGACATCCGGCAGGATGGGGACTGCTGCAAAGCGCGCATGGGCATCTTCCACACGCTGCAACAGTGGCTGAATATCTGACAAGTCCACGCCAACCTGAAAAGTGAATATGCCGGACCGGTATGTTTCTACCCTTATCTTATTCTCATTTTCAGTCATATTACCCCAAATTATGTCTTATTTTTTGTCCACCTTAATATCATTTATTACTTATAATATACAATTAGTTACCTATATTATATTTAATTATTGTACTATATTTTGTCTACTTTATTAGTTTCATACTAGACCTAAATCACATCTCTATCAAGGCATGATGGTAAAAAGGGAAAGGGAAAAACGTGGTATTACGTTTTATGTATTAGGTTTTACGAGGAAAAGGAAGTTCAAAATCTTAAATCTTCGCCGCGAGCGCGCGCCTCCCACATGATACCTGGCCCCTATAATTTGTTATAAAGAACACTTCTATGAACCCACCCCAGCAAAAACACCTATCCAAGTCCTCCTTCATGGCTGGCCTCGATTGCCCTCGAAAACTCTGGCAGCTGCTCTGGGATCGTAAAAGTGCTGCACCCTTCGGCGGTATGTCCCAGTTAATCATGGAGATGGGCACCCGGTTTGGGGTGCTCGCCCACCAGCTCTACCCGGGCGCGACGCTGATCGATGTCGATTTTCGCAACCTGGACCAGGCATTGCTGGATACGCAGGCGGCAATTGATTCCGGTGCCGACACCCTTCTCGAAGCCTGTTTCGTCTACGATCATTTCAGGGTGGTGTCCGATGTAGTGAAACGTCAGGCAGATGGCAGCTGGCACCTTATCGAGGTGAAGTCTTCTACCAGTGTAAAAGCCCGGCATATCCCTGATCTCGCCTACCAGAAGTGGGTGATGCAGCAGGCTGGCTTTCCTGTATCACGATGCAGCGTGTTGCATGCGAACCGATCTGGCAGCTGGCCGGATGTTGCTAGCATCTTCAAGCTCGTTGATGTCACAAAAGAGGTCAATGACTGGATCCCCAATGTGGAGCCTGCCCTGGAAACCATGCGTCCTTTGATGGTGAAAGGATCTGCCGCACCGGAAGCACGCCCCCTCTTTTCCAGGAAATGTGTGGATTGCCAGTTTAAGGAGACCATTTGCTGGAAAGATATTGACGGGTTCACGATCTACGATGTCATCAATGCCCGTAGCCTGCCTGCACTGGAGGCCGAGGGGGTACTGTACATAAAAGATGTGCCTGCTGAACAAATAGAACAGTCGTTGAACAAAAAGGATCGAGCGAATGTTGTGCGGATCCAGCAGCAGAGGATTGATATACAACAGGATGTCATTAACAGCATGCTGGATGAACTGGTTTATCCCATCTATTTCCTCGACTTTGAGTCCATCGCCACGGCTGTGCCTTTGTTTGAAAGTATTGCCCCGTGGAAGCAGCTCGCCTTTCAATACAGCCTGCACATTCTGCATGAGGATGGGCGCCTGGAACACCGTGAATACCTGCATAGGGAGGCCTCTGATCCATCGGAAGCTGTGGCGAAAAGGCTCACCGAGGATATCGGTGATGTGGGGTCTATTGTTGTTTACTACGCGACGATGGAAAGGGGGGTGTTGAATAGCCTTAGGAACCAGTTCCATGAGTATGCGCCGGCATTGAAGTCGATGACTGAGCGTTTGTGGGATTTGCATCCTGTTTTTGAGAAGCATTATCGGCATTGGAAGTTTGGTTCGAAGTCGAGCATTAAGGTTGTGTTGCCTACGTTGGTGACGGAGTTGAGTTATAAGGATTTTGAGATTCAGGAAGGAGGGGGTGCTTCGTTTGGGTGGGTTCGGATGATTGAGTCTGGGGATGTTGTTGAGCGGGATGAGATTGCTGAGGCTTTGCTTGCTTATTGTGGGCTGGATACTTTGGCTATGGTTGAACTGCTTCAAGTCTTGAAGGCTTAATGCCTTCGAGACTTGAGTGTTAGGTTTTATGTTTTACGTGTTACGGAAAGGCAAAATCTTTTGTTCGAATGAATTCGAACCTACGGGGTTGCATATACATCCTGGTTCCTTGCACCCCAGGCTTCATTCGCTTGCACCCTATGCTTCATTCGGAAGTATCACGTTTTCAATTGTGCTTTGTGCGAAGCTGCTGCCTACGCCGTCGTAGTAGTTGTAAATATAATCG
>JAYEGM010000122.1:0-36667 GCA_034659075.1 Pseudomonadota bacterium | reverse complement strand
CACCTGGAAAGAAGAATACAGTGTTGGCATTGATTCCATTGATCAACAGCATAAAAAGCTTCTGAGCCTGATTAACCAGCTGCAGACCGCTGTGGATTATTCAACAGGCAAAGAGTTCGAACGAGAAGCTCTGGATGAACTGGTCACTTATACCAAAGACCATTTCAGCTATGAAGAAGGCCTGATGGAGAAAAATGCCTATCCTGATTTTGTGGCCCATAAAGCCCAGCATGTAAAAATGATCAGGAAGGTTGAAGATGTGCTTGCTGAATATGACAGGGATCCTGAGACAGCCATGAGCAATGCCCTCAATTTTCTCAAGGACTGGCTGATCAACCATATCAATGGCACTGACAAGGAATACAGCAGTTTTCTAATTGAAAAAGGTGTGAAGTAGGAAGTCGGAAGTCGGAAGTCGGAAGTCGGAAGCCAAAGACTAGAGTCAAAAACCAATTCACAAAGGTTTTAACCTGAAACCTGAAACCTGAAACCTGAAACTTGAAACGTACCCCTACCCTTCTACTGCTGGCGTTAATCATCAGTATACCGCTGAAACTCGTCGCTGCAGATTCCCCGGTTAGCCTCGATACCCCACCCGCCTCGCTGGAAGAATGGTATAAACCCGCCAATAAACGACAGGTGTGGCTGCACACCATGTTTCGACTACGGCGAGAAATGCAGGCCATTGGCGAATATGCCAGACAGGATGATAGCGAGGCCATGGAAAAATGGATAAAGCGTCTGGATAAAGATTACAACAAGATCGCCGACATGGTGCCCGAGTGGGAAAAAGAGATAAAACCCCGTTTATTATCCGAACTCGAGATGTTTGCTGAAAAGGGAGATCTCTACAGGCTTGACGAAACACTGGATATGATCCAGCGTACCTGTGATGACTGCCATGACAATTACCAGCCACTAGTAACAGCCCTTTACCGCTCGCCCACTACTTATGATGACATCAACGTGAAGAGCCTTGATGGGAATAAACAGAGCTTCGAGGATAACATGACAGCGCTGTCAAAATCGGTAAACCGGATCTTGATCGCACTGGATGATGGCCACAAACCCACTGCTATTAAAGCAAGTCAGGACCTGGCTGGCCAGCTACAGAATCTCGGTGAGAGCTGTAACAGCTGCCACAAAGATGACGAGTACCCACGAGAGCGAATACTGGGCAAAACGACTCAACAACATTTTGAAACGCTACAGACAAATATCAGCGAAGGGCACGTAAAAGACAGCCAGAAACTTATGGGTGAAATTGCCGTCACCGTGTGTGCCCGCTGTCACAACACGCATCGCATTGTTTATGATCTTCGAAATGCGTTGGTGCCCGCAGAATAAGTCATTAGACGATTATCTAAAGATTTATGACTTGGATCCTGGATTTTGAAACTTGAAACTTCTTTTCTTCCTAATGACTGGTCCCTTCTAAATACCGCGTCTTATTAAATACATTATATTTCCCCGACGGTTTATTCATCGGCAGGCGTTTTATTTCTTCCAGCGTTGCCGAATCATACACGACCACAGCACCATCCGGATCCCAGATACTGAGCAGTGCGTATTTTCCATCGCGGGTGAATTCGACATGTGCGGCTGTTTTTCCCGGTGCCGGGCGCAGAGTTTTGACAATTTCAAGCGTCCGTTTGTCTATCACATGAACTGCATCTTTGTTGGGGCCAAAAAAGACATCCACCCAGGCGAAGGGCGTATTCTTGTGACTGCGCATGAAAAATCCTGGACCCAGCGTTTTAATCTGCTTAATGGTTTTCCAGCTTTCCATGTCGATAACGCTGACATTGCCTTTTTTCAGATTGGGTGTCGCCAGTACCGGCCGACCTTTGTACTGCCAGGTAATTCCTGAGCCCAGATGCGGCATGCCGGGAAGTTCCAGATCGTCTACGATCACTCTGCCCACATCCAGATCAACGACCTGGCCTTTACCTTCGCGGGAAGCACCAATCAGTGATACATACTCCTGGTCGAAGAAGAAATCATCCAGGTAATCATCGACCCTGATGCGCCTGACCGGGAAGGGTTCGATCGGTGTGTTTTCACCTGAATCAGCACGGTAATCATGCATCCAGGTACCAAAACCCATCGGCGGATTGTCATCGTAGGAGATTTCCCACAACTCAGGAACATCTTTTAGCGCGGCAATAAAGCTGGTACGCGGCGGCGCAGTGTAAACAGCACTGACACGGGATGACTTGCCGTTTTCATCCTTAACATCATAGATCTTGATCGGGCTTAAATCACCAGCATCCAGCAGCACCAGGGTGTGCGGCAGATAGTTGGCGATCATGACATAGCGCCCATCGGCAGACACAGCCTGGTTGCGCGTATTGATGCCTGCGCGAATTTCAGCAACCAGCTTCAGATTGTAGATGTCGTACTTGCTGATCCAGCCGTCACGCGAAGCAAAATAAACGAAACGTCCGGACGGTGAATACTTGGGGCCGCCATGCAGGGCAAAGCGGGATTTGAAACGGTGTATGGGTTCCAGCTTGTCACCGTCAAGCAGGGTGACATGATGATCACCCAGTTCCACCACCAGGAACATGTTGAGCAGGTCCTCTACTTCGAAGACGGGTTTATCCGATAAATCGCTTTCCCGATTGTGAATAATATGGCTGGCCTTTATTTGCTCCATGCCCCAGACCGGCGTTTGCTTTAACGGGGTGTATACATAATCAACCAGTGACTGAATTTCACTACTGCTGAGCTTTTCTTTGAAGGCAGGCATCTGGGTTGCCACGCGGCCATTACTTATCACATCGATGGCGGCATTCTTGCGCAGGCGTTTAAGGTTCTGCGGCAGCAGCGCCGGTCCCATAGCGCCCAGGCGCTGTTCATTATGACATTCAGCACAGTTATTTTTATACAACCTGATTACTTCCGGGCTTTCAGTGTCTGTGACTGCGGCCGATGAAAAATTAATGGTGCAGAAAAATAATCCTAGTGCGGCGATTGTAAATGAAGCAGGGTTAGCTGGCATGAATGCTCTCTTCCATCAGCGGTGTCAATTATTCTATTACGATTACCGTGCCGGTCATCTCGGGGTGCGGACCGCATCGGTAAGGGAACGAACCCATTTGTTTGAATTCACGCTCATAGGCATCATCGGGAAACAGGTAGTCATCCGGCTCCTCTTCGCCCAGCGCTTCGAACCAGACACTGTGATACTGGCGTTTTTCACGATTTTCCCAGCGTAGAGTCTGTCCACGCTTAATGGTGATTTCCTGCGGTATAAATTTAAAATCCTTAATGATTACCAGTGGCTCAGCCACATCAGCGAATGCACCGGGAATAAAGGCGATCAGAAGAAAAATTAGTACAGGAAAATGCTTCTTCATAACTTGCCCTCTCTATTGATTGCGATTCAGCCAATCATAACCGAGGCACCGCTGACAAAAAAGGCCACGGGGAAGATGCGTCTCCCCATGGCCCGGATACTCATCCGTTAGCGTTACTTTCCTATCGCATTGATTTCAGCATCTTCATCATCAAAACCCAGCTTGAGACCGAGTGAAACATGATGGAACCTGCTGCTGCTGTAATCATCATGGATGGCAAAGCCGATGTTGTACCATTCGTCAGTAAGCATGCTGATATCACCCGGCTGATCAGATGTCAGTTTGCGGGTCATCTCAACGGTCCATGTACCGTCTTTGAGCTCACCGGTGAACTGGACGCCCTGGCCACCGGACATGACGCGTTCGGCAAGCACATAACCATCCTCTGATTCACCGCTGCCAGATTTATACCGCAGCAGATCCATGAAGCTGCCTTTTTCAAGCAGGGCCTGTATTTCTGCATCATCTCTTAGCTTGTCCCAGCCACCGCGCTTTTTACCGCCTTTTCCTTCGATTTCAACCTCAGTGCGGCTCTCATTCAGGTATTTGGTAAAGCCATTGCTCAGATCAATGCGCTGCGCCAGGGGACTCGTTTTAAGAACAGAATCTTCAGGCTGGTGTGGCATGTAATTCGCATCATGATGGCAGGTTTGCCAGCAGCCGGAGCGCTCAGCGAATTCCACTTTGGGATCATCTTCGCTATCACTGGTGAGCATGATAGCCAGCTTGATCGGGTTATCCGGATCCATCTTGCCGCCATCAACAAATGGGACAGGGGCATGTTCTTCGGTATCCTCCCACTGAAAACGCATGTACAGGTTGTCGGCATCGTGTGCAGCCTGCACGTTAACCATGATGCTGCCACGTTTACCGGGTATCGGCGTCGATTCAGCCTTGTCGCCGGAAACGATCAGATCACCGATATTAACTTCCTCCTCCTGGTGGCAATCGAAACAGCGGTCACCCGTCATGATGGCACGTTTTCCACCATGGTCACTGCCCTTCAACACCCATTCCATAGAGGCCTGCCCCGGGTAAAATACGGGTATTTCCACAGGCTCAATAGTCGACCAGTCGATGTTTGCAGCCGCAGAGCCCGAAGCGGCTGCAGCCACTGCTGCAGCTGCGGGTACCGGGGTTTCTCCTGTTGCAGCTTCACCTGTCACTGTTTCATCTGCAGGGGTTTCAACAGCCTTCTCAACTATTGCTTCCTCAACCGGTTCAACAGCACTGGCAGGTACAGCTGCCTTGTCCTTCTTACCCTTCTTTTTGTCAGCACCCAGGGAATCGATATATGCCTGCCACTGTGGCGGTATCGGGCGAATATTCTCCGGATCCGGTGCTTCCAGCGCCGTCAGCTCTTCATCGCTCAGCTGGTCGTGTACTTTTTTGTGCGCAATCCCCTTGTGGCAATCGATACAGGTGTTGCCTGCCTGCATGCCATTAATGTGCTGCTTGCGTGAACGTTTTTTCTGATCTTCCGGTTTCATCGAATTGAAGTCATGACAGTTCCGACATTCTCGTGAATCGGTGGATTTCATTCCTTTCCACACGTTCTTTGCCAGCTTCAGGCGTTTTTGGTCAAACTTCTCCGGTGTGTTTATTGTTCCCAGTATCTTATGAAATACCTCGTTACTGGCCTGTATTTTGCGTACTACTTTGTGTACCCAGGGATCCGGCACATGACAATCTGAGCAGGTAGCACGCACACCGCTGCGGTTGGAATAATGAGTCGTCTTTGTATATTCCTGGTACACATTTTCTTCCATTTCGTGACAGGAGATACAGAAATCAAGCGTATTGGTTGCTTCCATAGCGGTGTTGAAGCCGCCCCAGAAAACAACACCAACGATCATGAAGAATAATGCAGCACCAAGCGTAGTGCCCAGCAGAACCTTGCGTGACATCAAGCCGAATTTTCGGGATGAATTAGCCATGATGATTATTCACCTTGAAGTTTTTTATCAGTGGATTGCGCAAGGGTCCTGTGGAGAAGCCCCTTGAGTAATACCTGACTATGGAAAAAAGGGCGGGCGCACTTTCATGTGCCCGCCCTGATTCATTTACACTGTAACTTTTATATTAATCAAGTTACGTGGTTAACGCGGTTATACACGTTGAACTTGCCTGTTGGTGCGTACAGACCCTTGATGCGTGCTTTCTCTTCCATTGTCTTGGCATCAAAGATAATGATCTCACCATTAGCCTTCTTACTGTCTGCACGATTCCATACAGAGGCCCAAACTTCAGTACCATCTTTGTTGAACTCGAAGTGAACAGCTGCGTAGCCTTTCTTCTCGGTCAACCTAATGGTTTTAACAATCTTGCGAGTCTTCTTGTCGAGGACCTTAATAGATTGCTGTATTGCAGGTTCCGGGTGCTTGGTCTGATCTATCCAAACGTAATCACTCTTGGGGTGAGTACGAAGGAAGACGCCAGCACCGTCGGTATCAACTTCATAGCAGATCTTCCAGGCCTGGTCTTTGTGACCTTTAGGATCGTTGCCCCAGACAGTTACTTTACCAACACCAAGATGAGTCGTGCCGCCTACAGGACCACACTTGGGATCGTTCCAGTTTGCACCAGGGCCCGGGTGAGGTTTCTTGTCGGTATCGATCATTGCTTCCAGTTTTTGAGCCACTGTATCAATAACTACCATCTTGTTGGAGGCGTTAGCTGCAATCTGGAAATATTGACCGGTAGGATCGTAGAAACCATCATGCAGGTACTTGGCACTGTTGATCTTGGTAGTCTTGAGGTTATCAATATCACTGTAATCCACCTGCCACATCTGACCTAATTCCTTCGCAGCCACTAACCATGTAGGCGCTTTTGGCGTGTCATAGATCGCGGCAACACGTGACTCGTTAACATACTCACCGTCAACATTAACACCGCGAGTAGAAACCACTTTCAGCGGTTCCATGGTTTCAGCATCAGCGATAACGAAATGAGGAGGCCAGTAACCGCCACCGATAACATACTTGCCATCACCTGATACGGCAACGTCACGTGCGTCATAGGCAACCTGTACCTGGGCCACCTTCATCTTGTCCGGCGTCTGCCACAGATCGACCTTGGTCATCATGCCGTCACGGCCCATTACATACCAGAAACGACCAGCATCCTTGGCTTTCAGGGTTTCGTGATGCTCAACCGTTTTCAGCACGTGTACCGCATAACCGGTTTTAATATGAGCAACGATCTCTTTCTTGTCGCCATCAATAATTGCAATCTTGCCGACATCACGTTCAATCACCAGGAAGAAGTTTTGCCAGTTACGGCCATGCAGTGGCTTGGTAGGATAGTCTTTAGGCTCTACAAAAACCTTGTGACGTTCTTTCATCAGAGCCAGAGACATTTCTGCTGGAACAGGTGGCTCCATCTGGATGTATCTAGCCAGCAGGTTGATCTCTTCTTTGCTGAAAGTGTCATCGAAGTTGTTCATGCCGCCTTCGGTACCGATCGTGATGATCTTCGCAAGACGTTTTGTACCGAGCTTGAGAGTGCCCTTGGTTTTCTTGGCTTTGTTAGGGTGCGGTTCCAGGTTTTTACCTGTTGCACCTTTACGTAATACACCATGACAACCCGCGCAGCGCTGGAAGTACATGCTTTTTGCCTGTTCGAATTCAGCATCATTAAGCGGAACAAATGCCTCCTTCTTGGCGCCTAAAGCAACGCCCGATGACGCTACCATCCCTACGCAAGCGGCAAAAATAGCAACCCCGTATTTTGTTGTACGTTTTACATTCATCGATCTAAACTCCTACTTAGTTGACCAAAAGTGTTGAAATTAAAGAGTAATTCTAAATAATCCTTGGTCCGTTCACAGACAAGAAAAGCCCAAAAATAGTACGGCAATAACAATATTCCCTATTTCCTTTCCAGTCTTTGATATATATCAAATGTTTATATTCATTCACTAATATTCACCCTATGATGTCAGCCTCAAATATAGTAAAGGCAATTTACGCGGCAGTTCTTCGGCATTGCGTACCAGCACATAGGAGCGACTGCCAAAAAGATAAGGCAGATAATCTTCGGCCTTTTCATCAATGGTGACACAAAAGGGTCTTAAGCCGAGTTTCTCTGCTTCCAGTACAGCCATGCGGGTATCTTCTATACCGTACCGACCTTCGTATTTGTCCAGATCATTTGGTTTGCCATCGGTAAGGATGAGCAGCAGCTTCTGGCTTGCGGCTTCTTTTGACAGTAACCGGGCAGCATGGCGTATGGCGGCACCCATGCGCGTGTAATAGCCTGGGCGAATGGTATCAATATGGCCACGGATGTCATTGTCGTAGTGTTCGTGAAAGCCTTTGATGTTGTAGAAACGAACATGGTTGCGGTTGCGTGATGAAAATCCGTGCAAGGCAAAGCGGTCACCGGTTGCCGTCAGGGCTTCGGCAAACAGGTAGAGCGAGTCACGAATAACATCGATGACGCGGGCATTATTATTTATGTATGCATCGGTAGAGAGTGACAGGTCTGCGAGTAACAGACAGGACAGGTCGCGACTGAGATTGCGTACATCGCGATAAACGGGTGTGTCACTATTTACCTGTCCGTGTTTGCGGTCTGTGAGGAAATTGATGTAGTTCTCGAGATCAAGCTCGCTGCCTTCATTTTGTCGACTTACCCAGTGACGTTGCGGGCGCAGTGCTTCGAATTGACGACGAATTTTATGTGCCTGGGGGCGCAGTCTTGCTGGCAGTTCCATCGCCTGTGCGTGCCGCGATGTCATTTCCTGAAGTCGGCAATGATCTTTTTGCAGGCGCTGCTGTTTGTAATCCCATTCGTCAACGGGAATGCCTTCCGCCAGGACGATGTCGTCATATTCCTCAGCAGGCAGGTCGAGATCCAGTTTAATTTTTCCGGCAGTTGTTTCATTGCCCTGAGCAAGCGTAATATTATCCATGTCTTCGGCGGTCTGCATGGCATTGTCTTCGTCATCATCGACACTGGTTCGGTCAACTTTAGTATATTCTGCCCAGGTCCACAGCGTTTCAAGGCGAAAGCTCATCAGTCCGTCATTGCCATCCGGCATGTCGGTGCGGTCACCCTGTTTGCGTTTTTCCTGTTTTGTCTGATCGCTTTTGTCCTGTTCATCGCCTGAGGATTCAGGCAGGTCAGGGTCATTTGGCTGCACACCTTTTATTATCTCCTGTTTTGGTGGAGAAGGATGCAGCCACAGCGTTACAGGCTGGGGTGGGCGTTTGGCATATTCCAGAATAATGTTTTGGCTAGCATCGGATAGCGCCAGGCGGATGCTGGTTTCCTGACTGGCTTCTTTAGCAGGTAATGAATCCGGATCCGGGCGTTGTTTTAAATGTGCCTGCAGCAGGTTATGATAACGACTTCGTAAGCCCGGCCATATTTCCAGCGTTTTTAGCGTACGGTTCTGGTTTCTGCTGATCCAGTCATTGCCTTCGCCAGTCACTACCGATAAAGCAGTTAGCCATAGATAAAGGTCGCGGTTGAGCTCTTTGGTCGGGAACAGGGAAATGCTGTCGGGTAGTCGTAGCGTTTCTTCGTCACGCCATGCATATTGAGTTTTTTTACCCGTTCCAGCGATGCGTTGCAATATAGAACGTCTTGCATGAATCTCCGAATCGGTAGCGTTTTCGATACGCAGACCACCTTCACCGCCCAGCGAACGAAAGAAAATACCAGCAGTGCGACGCATCTCATGCAGATGCACAATTGCTTCGGGGTAGTGCGTGTTTGCACTATTGGTGATGAAACGGTCCCAGATTTTACCGACGAATTCTTCCATTACCTTCTTCTATTACTTACCAAAACGAGTCCAGTCCGGCGGTAACCAGATTATAATTACTGCACAGAAAATTATGAGCGCAATAAACCACCATACAAATTTTCTCTGCGCTGAGTTGGCGAAATTTGGCGGTAAAGGTATGCCGCAATGGGCGCAGTTTTTATCACCCGCTTCGACGCTCCCACCACAGTGCTTACATATCAGTTTCCGCATTTTAAAGTGCCGTCCATTTTGCAATCTGTTCTGGATATAGATAGACCAGGATAATCATTGCAGGTATCACAAAAAAATAAAGCCGCATCAGCCCGCGTAAGACGATGTGCGATTCTTTAAGCTCCATAAAATAATCAACAATAATTCGACCTTTAATACCCAGTACGACTGCCATGATGGAAACACTCAATAGCCCGGGCGTTGTCTGCTCTGCCATGTAAGCACTGAACAACGTCAGCAGGATGAGCAGCATCCATAAATTATTAATGAGTTTTATATGGGCGTTGTACATAATAAAATCTGCATTACCTAATCACATACAGTAGGGGAAAGATGGTGATCCAGGCCAGATCGATCATGTGCCAGTAGAGCGCAATGTTTATCAAACCTTCATGTTCTTCCTGGGTATATATGTCGGTGTTAAGACGATAGATAACCCAGACAATGGCAGCTGTTCCCCAGCCAACATGTAAAAAATGATTGAATGTAACGTAATAGTAAACCGCATAAAATATATTTGTTTCCGTTGACAGCCCCTGTGCAGTATTCCACTCATACTCAAAATACTTGATGATTAAATAGAGCACGCCGCAGCTAACTGCACCCCACAGCCAGCGTACACTTGTTTGGGGCTTATTTTCGCGCATAGCGATAACGGCACGGACAACAAAAAAACTGCTGGTCAGCATAATCACTGTGTTGCTGGCACCTGCCATCGTGCTGAGTCTAGCCGGCCCTTCACTGAACAGTACGGGGTTGTGAACTTTGGCCAGGAAGTAGACGATGAACATTATTGCAAATTCACTCATCTCCGACAGAATTGCAGCCCAGATAGCCATGTTACCCGGGATGTTATGCGTTTTGGTCGATGGCGCAGAGGGCCTTAGCACTATCTCAACCATTTGCCTGCCTACCGAGGTGCGGGTTCTTTAATAAATCGTCCAATCAGTGGGCAGGAAAAATCCAGATTCTTTATCGCTTTACTGAACCCCAGTATGCCTGCGATTAAAAATAGCGGCACCAGAAACATAAAGTAAAATTCCAGGGAAAATAATGCGGCAACCGAAGCATAACCGTAGGTCAGCATGATGAATATGTTGATGCTGATAAAAATTGCTGTACTGATACTGCTGCAGATTAACGTCTGCTTCAGATGATGCCGGGCTATCGCAGATGCTTTGTCATAACGAAAGAAATAAAGGGTCCATAACGCCAGATAGAAAACGCCTACAAATAGCAGGTTGCCAATAAAAAAAGCTTCTGCAAGAGCCGCCGTGTGATCATGTGTCTTTTGTTTTGCAGTCATATTAGTCTGTACTCATTTTTGCTTTAACGACTTCCATCAGCGCTTCTACCGTTTCTTCTTCGTCGCTCAACGGTTCTACGATTGCTGCCCGGCAGGCTTCTACTGGGTCGAAACCGGATTTAATCAGGGTTGCCGCATACACAAGCAAACGCGTAGAAGCAGATTCTTCCAGGTCATGATCTTTTAGAACACGTAAAGCATGGGCCAGTTCGATTAGCTGCATTGCTGTGGCTTTGTCGATCGCTGTTTCTTTTTGAACAATAGTTATCTCTGTATCGATATCCGGATAATCAAAACGCATGGCGACAAAACGCTGACGTGTGGAAGGTTTCATACCTTTGAGTAAATTTTGATAACCGGGGTTGTAGGAAACCACCAGCATAAATTCAGGTGGGGCCTGCAGCACCTCACCGGTTCGTTCTATAGGCAGGATACGCCGGTCATCTGATAGAGGATGCAATACTACCGTTGTGTCTTTTCGTGCTTCAACAACTTCATCCAGATAACAAATTGCGCCTTCGCGAACGGCCTTGCTCAGAGGGCCATCGTGCCAGTAGGTTTCACCATCACCAATCAGATGCCTGCCTACCAGGTCTGCTGCCGTCAGATCATCGTGGCAGGCAATGGTGTACAAAGGACGTCCAAGCCTGGCCGCCATGTGCTGGATAAAACGAGTTTTGCCACAGCCGGTCGGGCCCTTAATCAGCATCGGCAGCTGATTGTTATAGGCGTGCTCAAATAACTCAATTTCGCTATTCTGGCTTTGGTAAAAAGGGATATCATTCATAGCTTCGTTCAAAATAATTAAGTCCTGACCCGATTAAAGACTAATGAGGTAGGCAATGGCAATGGCCAGGCTAACAACCAGCAGCCAGCCGTACATGATAACGCGCCAGAGCAAGGATACGCCCCGTAACTCCATATAATCACGGATAATAAGTATGGCTTTGGTGGCGGCAGATAATAATAAAAATAACATGACCACCGCGCCGCTGTAACCGAGTTTAGCCATGGCATAGGTAGTTAGCGTTAACAGCATCATGGCTAACCATATCGTATGGATATTGTAATAGACCTTCATCGGATGACGTATACCAGTGGAAATAAAATAATCCAGACCAGGTCAACCATGTGCCAGTAAGAAGCACCGGTCTCAATACCGATATGATCATCTGCACTATAGCCGCCGCGCTGCGCCTTAATGGCGACAGCAAACAGGATAATCATGCCTAAAATAACATGCAAAAAGTGAAACATCGTCAGTGACAGGTAAAACATATAAAAGGTATTGGTACTGAGATTGATACCCTCTGAAAATTTATCGTAATATTCCAGAGACTTTAACAGTAGAAAACCTGCGCCGCATCCCAGCGATGCATACAGCCATTTTATGCAGCTTTTAACATCCTCAAGCCGGATAGCATGAATCGCACGCACAACAAAATAGCTGGCGGTAATCAGCAGCAGGGTATTGGCAGCCCCCAACTCGCGGTTGAGTGTGAGCTGGTACTGGTTAAACATTTCCACATTCTGCACCCGTACCACGGCGTAAGAAAGAAAGGCAATGCCAAAGACCAGCAACTCAGCGAAAATAAAAAACCAGATAGCAAAATCACCAGGCAGCAAGCGTGGCTCTTCTGGCGCTGATTCTTTTGTTTCGTTGATGACTACTGCATTCATGTGTTCACATTATCCTTCGTTCGTCAGATTTATATGAGTCTGACTCGGGTTGCTAATACTAATGTGGAGACACTGAAAGTGCATTGATACGCATCAAGCTTGTGATGTAACACAGACTTAGTCAGGTTTTAACCTGTCACCCGACCATGCCCGTACCAGCGCCCACAAGGCTAGAACAATAAACAATGTATGAACAATGGTGAAATAGGAAATCACATATACCCAGGTCCAGGGCGAATTAAAACCTCCCAGCAAAATCATCAGTGCGCTGACCAGAAACAGCACAGCGGCGGCAATTACATTGATCTTTAGCCCTAAAACCGTATGGTAGCGACCAATTGTACCCGGTTCAGTTTTTTTATAGATCAGCAGTAAGGCAATAAAACTTATTACAGGCAGGATCGTCAGATTTAACAATGAAGCCATCGCCGCATTGGATGCCTGCTTTAACTGTATCTCATTTTCCGGTACTGATTTCATCCAGGTGTCTCATCATAATCTATCGTGATATTTCTGTTTCATTTCAAACGGACCAACTCTACCGCATTTTTAACGAATACCATAAAAAATACCGCCTGTAGCGGCGGTATTTTTATAGCTAATAGCTAAGACTATAGTCTCACAACTTATGCCCCGGCTTTTACCCTTTCTTCCAGCAGCACGACTTCTTCCCCTTTCACAAAGAAGCTGATGATATACAGGACAAGTCCGACCAGGAAGATGAGTCCAGCGACTTCACGCATCCAGAAGAACAGCTCCAGTTTATCCGCTGTGGCCATAAAGCCCATTGGCGCGTCCGAGTAACGCTGCAAGTATACCTGCAGGATACCCGCACCTGTTAAGAACAGGGTGATGAAGACCATTGAAACCGTCATCAGCCAGAACGACCACATCTCAACAACCTGTGCCGTGGCATTTCCTGCTTTTTTACCACGCATAAGAGGCATCGAATAAGAAATGATGGTCAGCACTACCATGACATAAGCACCGTAGAACGCCATGTGGCCGTGTGCCGCGGTTATTTGCGTACCATGTGTGTAGTAGTTGACCGGTGCCAGGGTGTGCAGGAAGCCCCATACACCCGCGCCCAGGAAGGCCATAACGGCTGTGCCCAATGCCCATAAAGTCGCTACTTTATTAGGATGGTCACGGCGTCTTTTGTTGACTACATTAAAGGCAAACAAAGTCATCATAAAGAATGGGATTGGCTCCAGTGCAGAGAAAATAGAGCCTAACCACTGCCAGTAATCCGGCGTACCAATCCAGAAGAAATGGTGCCCTGTTCCAACAAGGCCGGAGATCAGCGCCATGGCGATAATGATATACAGCCATTTTTCGATAACTTCACGATCAACACCGGTTACCTTGATCAGCACAAAGGCTAGTATGGAGGCCATAATTAATTCCCATACGCCCTCTACCCATAGATGAACAACAAACCACCAGAAGTATTTATCCAGTACCAGGTTGTCAGGATTATAGAAAGCAAACAGGAAGAATACCGCCAGCCCGACCAGACCGGTCAGCAATACCAGGTTGATGACGGTTTTGCGTCCGGTAAGTATCGTCATACCGATATTGAAGATGAAAGCCAGTGCAACAATAACGATACCGATCTTGGTAATGGTGGGTTGTTCGAGGAATTCTCGCCCCATGGTCGGCAGCAGATCATTCATGGTGATTTCAGCCAGTGTCGCATAAGGCACCAGCAAATAACCAAGAATAGTCAGTGCGCCAGCAACCAGGAATATCCAGAACATGAGTTTCGCCAGCCAGGGGGCAAATAGTTCACGTTCAGATTCCTCGGGCACCAGATAATAGGCCGCACCCATAAAGCCAAACAATAACCAGACGATCAATAAGTTCGTGTGCACCATGCGGGCTACGTTAAACGGGATTTCCGGGAACAGGAAATCACCCATAACATATTGCAATCCCAGAATGACACCAAACAGGATCTGTCCTACAAAGAGGCCTATAGCTGCAATAAAATACAGCATAGCTACCGATTGTGATTCATATTTCATGTGTATTTCCCCTTAACCTTGAATGTTTGGTGGCCAGTTTCTACTGGTTTTGATGCCATCGGAGTATTTTAGGAACTGCGCAAGTTCTTCAAGTTCCTGATCACTGAGGTTGAACTGAGGCATACTACGACGACCTGCAATACCATCGACGGGACGGCTTTTGATGAAGGCCTTAATGGCTTCCGTACTTTCGCCAAAGCGGGTATAAACATTGCCAAGTTCCGGGGCAAAATAAGCACCTTCACCTAACAGGGTGTGGCAGCCTATACAGTTATTTATTTCCCATAAACGTTTACCTGCAGCAACCTCTTCGGTAAGGTTTTCTCTATTATCAGTTTTTGGCAGGCCCTGTACCGTATCAACGGTTAACCCAACAAGTACCAGGAAGAAGAACACCGACCCCCCGTAGTAAATATTGCGTGCCATGCCCTTGGTAAAGGTTTCTCTCATCACGGACTCTCCTAAAATTAATTTTTGTTAGTGTGGATTATCCATAACAGAACATATAATACATTGACATTTATCAAGTAAACTTTAAAAAGGACAGAGACCAGGCTAAGACAGCAAGACTACAGGTGGCCTATGCAGCACATCTACCCTCTGCTGAACAAAATCAGTAATCATACTGTCATTAATTTCACCAGCCATGCCGACTTTTGCCTGATTTATTGGTATCAGCTGCGCACCGGGAGGGAAAACTGGGCAGTTATTGAAAGTCTGATTCAAGCTCCAACATGCACCAGCAGCCGCCGGTGGTGCCCGGTACTGCGATGTTCCCATAAATATATACCCTGCCAGGTTCCCAGCCCCAGCCTGCCATTTATAATGGGAATACCCAGTGAGGTGCTGGTTAGAATTGCCTTGATGTGAGCCGGCATATCATCAGGTCCTTCAGTTGTATGCGTATAAAGCGGGTCGTTTTCAGGCACTAAACGGTTTAGCCAGTTCTCAAGATCACGGCGTGCAGACGGATCGGCATTTTCCTGAATTATCAGGCTGGCAGAAGTATGGCTAACGAAAATGGTGCATAGCCCTTCTTCACGGTGCGCATTGTTCACCAGCGATGCAACCCTGCTGGTAATATCGGACAACCCCTGCCCGTTAGTTTCTATTAATAATTCTTTTATCATTTATCTCACTCACTCTCTGTCTGCTAGAATTGCAGAGAATACACCTGCAAAACGCTTCTGCTATGAACGACATCAGACTGCCTAAAAATATACCGCTTTTCCCTCTGCCGGGCGTTCTGCTGCTGCCTGGCGGCATACTGCAACTAAATATATTTGAACCGCGCTATTTGCAGATGTTCATGGATGCGCTGAATGGAAACGGTATTATAGGCATGGTTCAGCCTTCTTCAAACCAGGCGCAGCTGACAACACCTGGGCTTTATTCCATAGGCTGCACAGGCAAGATCACTCACCATGAGGAAACAGAGGACGGCCGCATGTTGATTACGCTACGCGGGCTTTGCCGCTTCGATATTGTTCAGGAGCATGATAATGACTGCCTCTATCGCACTTTTGAAGTTGATTATCTGCCTTCAGGCAACATCATCAGGGACGATTTCAGCGCCACTAAACATCAAAGATTACTGAATGCTGCCTCATTGTACCTGCCATTACTGGATGAAAATCCTCATCTCGACCCCATACTTGAGGCAGGCACGTCAGAACTGGTGACAGTACTGGCCATGCACTGCCCCTTCAGCTCTATAGAAAAACAGTCCCTGCTGGAAGCACCCGATGTAGAAAATAGAGTCGACAGGCTAATTGAGTTACTGGAACAGGCGGTACTTGACAGCTGGCCGGCAGTCGAGCATACGGTTAATTGAAATACCGTGTTACGGTTTACGTTTTAGGTGTTACGTCACTGCTGTCCCATAAACTTTTATCGTCATGCCGGACTTGATCCGGTACCGGAATGACGGATTCTATGATTGTTTTTCATGTCTCTTAAGTTTCTGATTGCCCATAGAGCAAGCTAAGTCAACACACTACATTCAGTCTTGTGTTCTTTATGGGACAGCAGTGGTGTTACGTAAATCATAAAACCTAATACGTAAAACTGCTTTTAAGATCTTAAAGCCTCTACCGGATGCAAACCCGCAGCCTTGATCGCCGGATAAGTCGCTGCAGCCACCCCGGCTATTAATGCAACAGTAAACCCGCTGAGGATGGTCTGTATATCGAAGGCCACCGGCAGCTCAAACCAGCTGGCAACGATGTTCCCCAGCCCCCAGCCGGCAATCAGCCCGATGCTGCCGCCAATCACTGCCAACAGCACACCTTCGACCATGAATTGCTGCAGGATATCATTTTTTGTTGCCCCGACTGCCCGGCGTAAACCAATCTCGCTGCGCCGTGTATTGACGCTTACCAGCATCACGTTCAGAACGCCGGTAACACCGACTGCAAGAATGATTGTGGATATACCGAACAGGAAAATTTCCAGCAAGTTCTGAAATTGCTTCTTTTTAATAAGCAGCTCATAGGGAATGATTAGTTCCAGCTGCTGCTTTTTAAACCGACTGGCGCCAAATATTCTGTGCAATAAAGGTGTCGCTGCAGGGATGCGCTGATCCTCGGCAAACTTCAATAATAATTGACTGAACAGCAGATTATCAACAGCCCTTGCTGACATCACGGTTATCGGGATGAGAATAGACTGCGAGGTATCCGGTGACTGGAAGCTGGATAGCTTTATCGTCGGCAAGGCATTATTACCCAGTACACCGATGACTGTGTACCATTCCTTACCAAGCCGGAGCATCCTGCCCGTCACCTGCGTTGTAGAAAAAAGATTCAGCGCAATATCCCTGCCTAGCACCGCGACCCTTTGCCGGTGACGCAAATCGTAGGGCGCAAGAAAGCGGCCGTTGTCCATAGCAAGAGAAAACACTTCACGATAGGAAGTAGCGGTTCCCAGCAGGTGCACGCGCTGCTGTTTTCGGTTGAGGTAGGCTGTTCGGTATTCATGCTGCACAGGTGCCATGGCCGACAACTCATGGCCCATCAACCTTTTTAGATTGAATAACATTTCAGAATTCAGCTGTGGGTTGTCATCACTGGATGTACTGTTGACGATCACAGTACTGGTACCAAGCACGCTGACAGCACGGGAAAATTCCTCCCGCGCACCCTGGCCCATGGCAACAACAACAACGAAACCTGCCACACCGATGGCTATACCGACGATACTCAGCAGTGCCTGCAGACGTTTGATGCGCCACATATTGATGGCGGGATGTATGTATCTGAATATTTCTCTGCTAAACATCGCTATCACAACTCAGTTCGCCATCCTGCATGAAATATAGCTTATCAGCAGCGCCCGCGACCTCGCTATCATGCGTGATCAGGACTATGCTCAAACCATCTGCATTCAGCTGCTTGAGCAGGCTGACAATTTCAGCAGAATTTTTGCTGTCGAGATTGCCTGTCGGTTCATCGGCCAGCAGCAGGCGCGGGTGGTTAAATAGAGCACGGGCTATGGCCACGCGCTGCCTTTCACCACCGGACAACTGACCAGGCAGATGCATCAATCTATGACCCAGGCCGACCTGCTGCAGCAGTTCAATCGCGTGTTGCCGGCTGAGCTCACGTGCCTGGTGAGAATAGAAGCCGGGCATCGCCACATTATCCGGCAGATCAAGGTAGTCAACAAAGCTTGTTGTCTGAAATACAAAACCAAGCTTACGGTTCCTGATATCGGCCAGGGCGCTGTCATCCATGATCGAGATATTCTCCTGATCCAGCACATAACTGCCTGCATCCGCTACATCAAGACAGCCAAGAACATTCAGTAAAGTAGATTTTCCGGTGCCGGAAGGGCCCATGATAGCCACGAACTCCCCCTCATTGACCACCAGAGAAATATTTTTCAGAACGGGGATATTCTGTCCCGGCAACGAGTAGCTTTTATCAAGTGAGCACACCTTTATCACGAGGCGGGCTCATTTCCTAAAATTTCTCGGGGGTCATGCAATAACAATTTCTCGCCGCCCGACAGGCCTTTGGTGACGACCACAAACTGCCCATCACTGGGCCCGGTTTCAATGGCTACAGCTTCAGCTTTGTTCAATTTCCACAGGAAACTCACTGCCTGGTCACCGGAATAGAACACCGCCTCAACCGGCACACGCACCACATCTTTCAGTTGCGCGGCCTGTATCCGGGTACGTGCTGTCATACCGGGCCTTAATCTTGGGTCGATATCAGCAATGGCAACACGAACAAGAAATTTTGGCATTTCTTCATCCTTGCCTGTTGCCAGTGTGCCGATTGTTTCCACCCGTCCGGTCAACACCAGTTCGGGGTAGGCCTGCGGGCGGACTATCGCTGTCTGCCCCACTTCGAGCTGGGCAATATCTGTTTCACGAACCTTCAGATCAGTAATTATTTCTGACATATCAGGCAGAACGATAAAGCCATTGTGCTGCCAGACGGAATCGCCTACCTGTACTTTGCGCATTTCACCCTGTACAGAGACTGTTTTGTATACGACAAAACCTGGCACAGGTGCTTTTATTGTTGTTTTTTCCAGTAAAGCCTTCGCCGCCAGCAGTGACTTTTTCAGGTCATCGTAACGGTGATTTAAGCGTATCATTGCCGCATTTTTCAGCGCTAATTTATGCTGATTAACGGCCTTCTGCTCAACCACTTTGCGCTCAAGCTCTGCCAGTTCGAGCTCTGACTGTCGAATTTCACCGGGCGCAATCATTTCACGCAGCAGTTGATCCTGCTGTTTCGCCATATCCAGTTCAGCACTGGACGCACTTATTGCCGCCCTGGCCTGCTCGTATTCACGGCGTTTTGTGAAGCCCTGCGCGAGCAGGTCTTTCATTGATTTGACTTTTTTCTTTGCCAGCTCGTATTGTTGTTTTGCCAGTTGTAGATCATTTTTTGATTGTGACAGACGCAACGGCAGCTCAGCTTGTTGCAGATTCCTGTGCTTAAGTTTTGCCACTTCAACATTGTGCAGCAGACTTTCTGTGCTGGCTCTGCCCTGCTGGAGAGCCAGCTGAAGCTCTTCCTCAGCCTGTGCCAGCGCTGCACTGGCATCGCCTATCTCTGCTGTAAGCTTATCTATGTCTTCTATAAATGGAGCTTTATCAAACTTGACGATCGCCTCACCGGGTTTAACGGTGGCCCCTTCCTGCTTGAGAAAAATAATCTTCGCCCTGTTACTGGGGAGCTCCGAAGCGAGGGTGACAGAACGTCGCGCTTCGAGTACGCCAGACTCAATGATAGAAATATCAAATGAACCCTGGTCTACCCTGGCAATAACAGGTTCCTGAAATACAGCATTCTCGATTTCTTCTTTTTCAGAGACAGGAAAAGCCAGAACAGCGTAAACAGCGAGCAGGGCGACGCCTACCTTAATTACATTTGATTTGCTTGCGGTAATTGCCATTTGTCTCTCAATTGGCCACTTATCAGGTCAAGATTAAGCCGTGCCAGCTGTAAATCAATTATTGCCGTCAAACTGGATTGCCGCAGCCTGGCAAGATCACGCTGGCTTTCCAGCAGCTCGATTACATCAATCTGCCCGTCATCATATCTCTTTTTCGCCAGCACAAAGCGCTTTTCTCCCAGTTCTGCCGTCTTCCGGGCCAATAATGCTTTCTCCTCGTAACGGCTCTTTTGCCGCACGGCACTGCGAATCTCAGTTTTAACGGTGGCGGTGAAATGCCTGTAACTTCTCTCTGACTGTTCATATTCAAGCACAGCAAGTCTTGCCTGGTTTTTTTCTGTCGCCAGCGCAAAATCTGTTGATACATTCAGACCGACACCAATGCGCCGGTCGTCCACCGCAAAAGTATCATCCAGTGAATCACCCTGCCCGACCAGTGCATAATGGATGCTCAAATCAACCGGGGGACCTACCCGTTTGTTGATGATGTTCATCCGCTGCAGTGCATAATCACGACTTTCTTTCATGGCGATTATTTCCAGCCGGTGATTCAGTGCCATTTGCTGCAGCACATCGACTTCATCGGACACAGGCGACACTTGCTGGTCCGTCAGCAATGAAAAATCAAAATCCGCGTTATTTTCAGGATTCAGGCCTAACAGGACCTTCAGTTTATCCAGGTCATTTTGCAACAATACCTCTGCGTCTTTCACTGTCTGCCTGGAAAGGGATGCATTTAGCTCTGCCTGTTCCACATCAAAGCGGGAAGCCAGATCATTTGCATAGCGTGCATTAACTGCCGCTACCAGCCTGTCTGCCGCTACCAGCGCCGCTTGCTGCACAGCTATCCCCTGCCCTGCCTGGTAGGCCCGGTACCAAGCCTGTATGACTCTGGCAGTCAGCTCCTCAGCTCCGACTTCACTGACACGCAGACTGTGTTTTCTGTCACTCTCTGCAATATTTAGAGCCAGTACACCGCTACGTTCCGGATCAGAAAATAATGGACGGGTGTACTGCACTCTAAACTCACTTAAGGCGCTGCTATCAAACTGTGAGGCATATACGCCGGCCTCGACCCGTGAACCGTCATTCAGTTTACGACTGAGTGACATCCTGTATTGCTGACCAATATCGGCACCGATCACCGTGTCTGACCTGAGTGAAGCATTGAAATGAGTACGAAAAGCAGATCTTGCAACATCCAGTGTCATGTCTGACTTCTTAACTTTATCCAGAACCTGCAGATATTCATAGTTGCCATTGAAGGCTACGCGGATCGCATCATGCAGATCCATTCCGGCTGACGAAGGCGTAGCGGCCAGAACGAGAAGAATTGCAAATAGACACCGGGCAAGGCTTGCCGATGGCGAAATAAAATTAACTCTACTCAACAAAATACTCATTCAGGAAACCACAAACATCAATGATGAAAACCATTTTCTTTGGTGCCTTTGATTATTCAGCATAGAGAGCGACGGTGTAACGAAGTATCCACGCTTCGTACACGATAACGTGTTTCTTTGAAAAACCAGAGGTTCTTCGGGTATTTCCCAGGCAATAACTGCAGGGGCAATTCAGCTTGATACAGCTTTTTCCCTATACCCTGAGATTACGGCAAAACAGGCGAGCAGTAATGTCTACTGAGTGCCTGTAGCATTATAGGTGATCGTTGCCCCGTCTTTCAGCGTTCCATCTGAGCCAATATTGATCAGAAAGTTTAAATTTTTTGAGACAGCTAAAGATCCTGCCAGTTGAAATAATGTCGTTGTACCGTCGTAAGACCCGCTTGAGCTGGCAGAAAAAGACTCACCAGCGATAGTTCCGGAAAGCTGTGCAGGAAAATTGGCATTACTGGAAACCTGGATGATAGTAAGTGCAGTGCCAATAATCTCATACCGCAGTACCAGGGTATCTATAAGTACAGGGAGGTCTGCAGCGTTATTCGCCACACTGGCAGTGACATTATAAGTACCCCCTATAGAACCCCCCTCATCTATACCTCCATCTCCAGGGTCTTCTGGATCGGGATCGCCGGCACCCGGGTCGTCTGTACCCGGGTCACTCGTGCTGTCACTGCTAGAACTGCCAATAGCAATTAAGGCAACTGCTGCCCCTGCAGCGAGGCCTATCATGAGCGGTTTACTCATGCCTGAGCCGGCCACAGACACTGTTTTTAGCGTGTTCCCTGACGGGTCCGACAAGGTATAGACACCGGCTTTTTTAAAATCATGTTCCAGAATACCTTTTTCATCGGTCACTCTTTGTGTAGTAGACCCATCAGGTGAAGTAATCGTAATCAGGGTCGTTTTCAATGGCTGACCATCCACACCTATCATAGATAAATGCTTTGTAACTGCATTCGCCGCAGGAGCCAGCAGGGTGAGAAAAATACCGAATACCAGCAATGAAAGCCGACCTTTTTTAAGCAGAAAATCTATAGATGACAAATTAATAACCTCTTTGGATTACCGTCGCGTCGCTTGAAATTCCTGCAACGGAGTAGTACGTATATTCCTATTTAATTGATAACAAATCAATCTTCTATTATCTCAGGGATTTACCCGTTTTTTCAGCAGTTCATTGCTCCTGTTTGAACTCTCACCCGTTTTCAATTGGTGGGTATTTGTCTGCATTAATCATCAGTTTGCGCAATACCGCATCATCCAGGTCCACCCCACAGCGATCAGCCATGCGTACCAGGTAAATCATAACGTCCGCCATCTCCAGCGCCACTGCATCCCTTGTTTCCGCATCAAGATTAAGGCTCTGCAGCTCCGTCATCCATTCAAAAGGCTCCATCAGTTCGGCCATTTCCACACTCATGGCCATCACCAGGTTCTTTGGAGAATGGTACTTTTCCCAGTCGCGCTCGTCAGCAAATTCTCGAAGGTGCTGCTTTAGATCTTCAATATTAATCATATTGTAAGGACATCTCCTGAAAAATGAGCACTAAGGGCCAGGGAAGTATAGATGAGTTTTCTTTCGTCTTGAAACTTGAAACTTGAAACTTGAAACTTGAAACTTGAAACTCACATATTCTCAAACTTTCACCACCCATCCCGGCAACAGCTGTCCCGCCTTTCTCAATTCTGCCCTATGCTGGTCGCATTTTGGGTCAAACTTCTTCATCATGGCCCAGAAACGCGGTGAATGATTCATTTCCCGGGTATGAACCAGCTCATGCAATAACACATGATCTACCAGTTCAGGAGGCAAAAACAGCATTTTGAAATTAAGGCTGAGATTACCCTGCGCTGAGCAGGATCCCCAACGCGTTTTCTGACCGCGGATTGAAAGCCGGTTCCATTCAAGCCCAGTGGATCTGGATATCACCTGTAGTCGTTCTGAGAATTCTTCGCGTGCCTGGGTCATCAACCAACGCCGCAGATTCTGAAACCGCTGTTTTTCAGATGAATCAGTACAAATCAGGTTTAACGTTTCTGCAACTGGTCTGGCCTGGTTCTGATTCCCTGCATGATGCCGGATAGAATACCTCCGTTTATTACAAAGCAGCTCAATTATTGCCGGAAAGCGTATTACTGCAGCCGCTGGCCCGGGTCGATGTAATGCGGGTTCTTGCAGCTTGCGTTCTATCCACGCCCTTTTGCTGAGCACAAAAGTCAGCCACTGATCTTCTCGAGTCCCGCCGGGTATGACTATCAGTAAAGAACGATCAGGCCTGAGCTCAATACGCATTCGTTTTGCGCGTGATGATTGGCGCAAATGACAGCTCGAGACCCCGGCTAACGACACGCCTTTTAACAGTAAATCAGACATTTGATACCGGTTTAATTTTTGATTTCTTTGAAAAAAGTTGCAATTTGCCCTGCCTCTATCCCTTATACTGCCGCTCTCGTAGTAGATGCCAGAGAAATATCTTTTTATGGAAGCTGCAAACTTAATTGCCGACCTGCATTGCCACTCTATTGCCTCAGATGGCACCTTGCCGCCCGCAGAGGTAGTCGCTCGCGCGGCTGGCAACAGCGTCGATATCCTGTCTCTGACGGATCATGATACCACTGCTGGACTGGATGAGGCATACCGAAGTGCAGAAGAAAATAATATCAGGCTGATTCCCGGGGTTGAACTGTCAACCACCTGGCAGGGAAAGCTGCTGCATATAGTTGGCCTTAATATTGACCCTGAACACCCGCCACTCAAACAGGGTATTAGCATGCTGAAGGCAATGCGTGAACGGCGTGCGATTGAGATGGGTAGAGGCCTGCAAAAAGCAGGCTTCAACAATGCTTATGAAAATGCTCGCCTGTTGGCAGGAGAAGGTAATGTCACCCGCACACATTTTGCCCGGCACCTGATCGAGGCAGGCGTGGCAAAAGATTTCACTGATGTATTCAAGCGTTTTCTGGTGCGTGGCAAGCCCGGTTACTACCGTGTTGACTGGGCCCCCCTGGAAGAAGCCGTTTGCTGGATTACAGGATCTGGCGGCACGGCGGTAATCGCTCACCCGATGCGCTATAAGTTGACGGCAAACTGGCTAAATCGTGTGCTTAATGCTTTCATAGAGGCTGGTGGCGAAGGCCTGGAAGTCGTCTGCGGACGCAATAGCCCGGACGATAATGCACGTAGTGCCCTGTTTGCCCGTAAACATGGTCTGCTCGCGTCACAGGGATCCGATTTTCATGAACCGGGCAAGTGGGTTGAACTCGGCAGACTGGCAAAATTACCTGAAGGCCTTGAGCCTGTTTGGCAAAGGTGGGTTTAGTAAAAAAATCAATGGGTTATATTAGTGTCGATGTCATTTAAAGTATTAATAGGGTAAAAATAAAGAGTGAAGATTTAAAGAGAGCAAAAGCGGTGTAATGTTAAGAGTGCTATTATCTACCCTGTCCAGGGACCGCCGGGTAATATTTTCCTGAAACTGCACACAAAGTCTATGAGCCTGAACGAAGAAGAAATCCAGCAAGCACGCTATGATCTTGTCGAGTTGAGAATCGAACATAGCGACCTTGACCATGCCATTGACCTGATGCTGCAAAACACCTACGTTGACCAGCTGCGTCTGCGACGCATGAAAAAACGCAAACTTAAGCTGAAAGACAGCATCCAGCGGCTTGAAAGCATGGTCATCCCAGACATGGATGCCTGATACGGCTTTTACGCAAAGATAATCAGAAACACGTATGAGTGAAATACTTGGACTGGCTTTCTTGCTACTGGTAATTTTCATCTGGTACAGAAACCTTACAGTCCGTGAACTGGCTATGATGCATTCAAGCAAAGCCTGCAAAACGCAGGGCTTCCAGCTGCTTGACGGCAGCGTACATCTGTCCGGAATGGGTCTGACACGCTGCCCGGACCAGCGGCGCTGCCTGCGGCGAAAGTTTCGCTTTTCTTACTCCAGTGATCATGTTCACCGCAGTAATGGTGTCGTCATCATGCTCGGCGATCATCTTGAGAGTATTGTTTTCTCATCTCCCCCCAAGTCACTGGAGGCGTAACGAGCCGTTGCATCATTAATGAAACAAACAATCGCCTACACTATCGAAGATCGCCGCTATCTGAGCATTACAGACCGCTGCACTCTGGTCTGTAAATTCTGTCCCAAAACGAAGGGTACTATGCTGGTTCATGATTTCGACCTGAGCTTCGACCATCGCCCTGAGGCAGATGAAATAATATCGGCTATCGGCAAGGTCAGTGATTATTCCTGGATCGTCTTTTGTGGCTATGGTGAACCGACGCTGCGATTGAACACCCTGCTTGAGGTTGCACGATACGTCAAACAACAGGGTGTCCGTGTACGGTTAAATACCGATGGCCTGGCCAACCTGGTTCATAAACGGAATGTATTACCGGAAATGGCAGGACTCATTGATGCCCTGTCGGTCTCACTCAATGCGCAAAATGAAACCATCTATAACCGGCATTGCGCACCTGCACTGGAAAACTCGTGGCAGGCTATGCTGGATTTTCTCGAACTGGCTCCCGCATCAATCGCGGATGTTACGGCAACGGCCATCAATGGCCTGGACGGCGTAGACATTGAAGCCTGTCGTGTTCTTGCCGAAGAACGGGCAGTAAAATTCAGGCAGCGTGAACTGGATTTGGTGGGATAGAAATAAAGCAGTGTCAAGTTTCAAGTGTTAAGTTTCAAGCAAAAAAACCTCTGTGTACTTCGGTGTCCTCTGTGGTAAAAACTTTTCTGTTTTCTGATCCAAAAAAAAGCCGCCTAAAAAGGCGGCTTTTTCAAGTCCTGATTTTATCAACTTATTTCAGGCCCTGCATATACAGTGACAATTGTTTGATCTGGTCGTTTGAAAGCAGGAATGCAATCGGATTCATCATGTAGTGCTCGCGTGTACCATCTTTGAATGCAAGCATCTGCTTTTCTGTGTAAGCGGCATTCTGTCCGGAAAGCCTTGGATACTGTACCGGGACACCCGCACCTGACGGTCCGTGACAGCTCATACATGCAGAGATATTCATTTTCCGAAAACCACCGCGGTAAATTTTTTCACCTTCCAGGGCGGCTGCTTCGTCCTGCTTGCTGATACCGGCTTTGCCAGCGGGAAGACTGGAATAGTAGGCATCAATATCTGCCATGTCTTCATCACTGAGTGCTGCAACCATGCCTGCCATGATCGGATCTTTGCGTCTACCGTCCTTGAATGCCTTCAATTGACTAAAGATATAACCCGGCACCTGGTCTGCTAACCGAGGGTTGAGTGGTGCATCCTTCATACCGTTTCCATCAGCACCATGGCATGCTGCACAGGCTGCTGTTTTGCCTTTGCCACTTTCAACATTGCCCTGTGAAGCATGCGTTGCATGAGCAACGCCGGCAATCATCATGCCTGCAACTGCCATAGACAAGACCAGTATATTTTTCATCGAACTACTCCTGAAGATTTTTACCGGGTATCAGACCACATTGCCAACCCGAAACTGTGTGCCGCTTTATATATCAAAGGTACTCTCAGGTCAATTTTAGAATTTCCTTATATATCTATTTGATGAGCTTATTATTCATCATATTCAATCCAAAAACCTGATATATCCAGAATTAATAGAGGCAGCTGTAATTCTTTACGGCACCTCTATTAATTATGGATAGAGCAGATTGCATGTAAACAGTTCATATCAAGGCAAGGATCGCACGGCCGTTCAATGACATCCTGTCATCACGGCACTTGTATGTCCATATACATCGTAATAGCTAGCTATTGCGAAGATTCTTAACGCAGAGATGGACGATTTTGCATGTGAGATGAATATTCATTAATTAATAGAGGTGCCCTTAATGTGAGATACTTGAGACTATTACTACTACAAACACACCCACAACAAAGCCATAAACAACCATGGAACGCCTGCCAGCCCAGCCTACATTCATCAAGGGTGCCTATACATTACAACAGCTACCCGATGACACGGGTATAGAAGTAGCCTTTGCCGGGCGATCAAATGTCGGAAAATCCAGTGTACTTAATACACTGGCAGGGGTTAAATCTCTGGCCCGAACCAGTAAAACGCCTGGCAGAACACAGGAAATAAACTTTTTTGATCTGGGAAATGATCGACGACTGGTAGATCTGCCCGGTTATGGTTACGCAAAGGTATCTGAAGCCAAACAGCGCCACTGGGCTGAAACCCTTGGTGAATACTTACTATCAAGAAAAAGCCTTGCTGGACTTATATTATTGATGGATATAAGACACCCACTAAAAGAATACGACCGCAACATGGTCCACTGGTGCACACACGCTGAACTGCCTGTCTATGTGATATTGAACAAGTCAGATAAGCTTAGCCGGGGGAAAGCGGGCGCGAGCTTACTTGATGTAAAACGGCAACTGGCTGATTTCCCTATCGAAGGAATACAGTTATTTTCCAGCCTCAAGCGCACCGGGGTCGACGATGCCCTGCAGCAATTATGCCGCTGGCTGGATTTACCTTACCGCTAGAAGCAGGTCTTATTCCCCTTCAACATCATCGACATCCAGCTGCCCTGTCATTCTACGGCGAATATGCGACCAGGACATACCCGTAGCCAGCACCAGAGAAAGCACAAACAACACGATATAATGGAAAAATGTTGGATTTTCTACAGACAGCAGACCAAAATCGATCAACACCCAGATAAGGCTGGCGACAAAGGCCAAAGCAAGAATAATTCCGAAAATACCCAGAGAACGTGCCGTAGCACGGAGATAAATCACCCATCCGATTAACAGCACTACACCACTGAAAAGAATTAGCGGGTCAAACCGGTCTGCAGCGTTACTTACCCAGTGATACCAGGAATATCCTGATGGATTGTAGCTGGCAAGGACGAGAATCATGGAGACTATCAGTCTGACAAGAAAATCAAAAAAATTAAATCGTTGTGCGGCCATTTCTAAATCCAGTCTATTTTCAGGGCAGCAAGGCTAACAGCAGGCGGACATAGAATCCAGCCAGATAAGACACCCTGTTATCCCACCATATTTAAGGAGAAAGGAGCCTGCCCCTGTTCATTTTCAGGTAAGCCACCGCATAAAGTGCCCTGGTGATCCTTGATATATATCAAATAATCCGCCAATTATTGGACAAAAACGTGGGATTCCGTTACTGTCTTACCCGCAACAACAGCCCGAACCACCATTTGGGAGGAGAAAGGGTCGGCAACAGGCCCGACGATATTCCGGTCAAAGGGAAAGAGTCTTGAGTATTTTTTCCCTTTGCCTGGACTATTATTATGCTACGCATATCATCCTGTCATGCAGCTTCTGAATCCACCATATTAGTAATATTTCCCCGCTGTTAGAATACACTGATGGACATCGAATCAGCCGAACAACGCAAAATTGTAAGCAGGCGGGCAACCTATGCCAGCATCCTTGTTAATACACTGCTCTCTGTCGGACAAATATTTCTCGGCATCATCGGTAACTCGCAGGCCCTGGTGGCTGATGGTATCCATACCTTATCGGACCTTAGTACTGATGCCCTGGTACTCTATGCCATCTGGCATGGCAACAAAGAAGCCGATGACGACCATCCCTATGGGCATGGCCGTATCGAAACTGCTGCAACGGTTTTCCTGGGTTTATTACTCGCATTTGTCGGTGCCGCCATTGCCATCAATGCCGCATTACGACTGACTGAACCGGCGTCAATTTTAACCCCTGCGCCCATCACATTGCTGATGGCTGTAATCACCATTTTCAGCAAGGAAGGGCTCTACCGCTACACTATAGGCATCGCTGACCGCTATAATTCCACTATTCTGCGAGCCAATGCCTGGCACCACCGCAGTGATGCAATATCATCAATCGTTGTCCTGATTGGTATTGGTGGCAGCATCATGGGACTGCCTTATTTTGATGCTCTCGCCGCTATAGGCCTGGGCAGCATGATTATTCGTATGGGCCTGCTGCTAAGCTGGAATGCCCTTAAAGAATTGATCGACACTGCGCTCAGCCATGAAGAGGTTGAAACCATAAAGCAGGCTATCATCAATATAGACGGCGTTGTCGGCCTGCATATGCTGCGTTCTCGATTAATGGGCGGGCGCGCCCTGATTGATGTCCACCTGCAGGTTGACGGCAATATCAGCGTCTCTGAAGGACACCAGATTTCTGAATTCGTCCGCCAGCGTCTTATCAATGACTTCGAAAGTGTCGACGAGGTACTGGTACATATCGACCCCGAAGACGATAAAATTACCACGGCAAATATTGATCTTCCGCTACGCGGTGAAATGACATCACTAATCAACGAAGCCATTGCCGGCATCGACGGCTCGACACCTGCAGAGAAAATTACCCTGCATTATCTTGATGGCCGCATCAATGTCGACCTGACATTCCCGACTATCGCCGATACCACTGACAAGGATCGCCAGAGGATGGCGAAGAAGGTGGTAGAAACCCTGCATCAGCACCCGAACATTGGCAATATTGAAATCTTCTTTCACTGTTTACACTGAAATGGCTGCTAGCGTTTGTATTGACGCACTAATCTGGTGCAAAATGTCGGGTCACCGAACGAAGAACACTTCATGAACGTGCTTAAGCACACCTGAAAGTATAAAGAGGAAACCAATGTCCGCCGAAATTTTGAATACAATCAAAGACAACGGAGTCAAGTTTGTTGACTTCCGTTTTACAGATACCCACGGCAAGGAGCAGCATGTTTCAGTGCCTTCTCACACAGTAGATGAAAGTACCTTCGAAGATGGCAAAATGTTTGACGGCTCATCCATCGCAGGCTGGAAAGGCATTAATGAATCCGACATGATCCTGATGCCTGACCCTTCGACAGCAGTTATGGATCCTTTCTTTGATGATCCGACACTGATCATCCGCTGCGATATCCTCGAGCCCGCTACCGGCGAAGGCTATGAAAGAGACCCGCGCTCGATTGCTCATCGTGCTGAAGCCTATCTAAAATCTACCGGTATCGCTGATACCGCCTATTTCGGGCCGGAACCTGAATTTTTTGTCTTTGACGATGTACGCTGGGGCAACACCATGCAGGGTTCATTTTTCAAGATTGATTCCGACGAATCCTCCTGGAATTCTGAGAAAGTATTTGAAGACGGCAACATCGGTCACCGTCCGGGCGTAAAAGGCGGTTATTTCCCGGTACCACCGGTTGACTCACTGCAAGATCTGCGATCTGCCATGTGCCTGACCATGGAAGAGATGGGGGTTGAAGTTGAAGTGCACCATCACGAAGTAGCCACCGCCGGCCAGTGCGAAATCGGCACTCGCTTCAATACCCTGGTAAAACGTGCGGATGAGAATCAAACCCTTAAGTACTGCGTGCATAACATCGCCCACGCTTATGGCAAAACAGCGACCTTCATGCCCAAACCGGTGGTTGGTGATAACGGCAATGGCATGCACGTTCACATGTCGCTGGCAAAAGATGGCAACAACATATTCTCCGGTGATGAATACGGCGGACTGTCTGAAACTGCGCTTTACTACATCGGCGGAGTCATAAAGCACGCCAAGGCACTGAATGCCTTTACCAATGCCTCCACCAACAGCTACAAGCGCCTGGTTCCCGGTTACGAAGCGCCTGTGATGCTGGCTTATTCAGCCCGCAACCGCTCTGCTTCTATCCGTATTCCTTTCGACAGCAACCCGAAAGGGCGCCGCATCGAAGTCCGCTTCCCTGACCCTACCGCCAATCCTTACCTGGCATTCTCTGCCCTGATGATGGCCGGTCTCGATGGCATCACTAACAAGATTCATCCCGGTGATGCAATGGACAAGGATCTGTACGACCTGCCAGCTGAAGAAGAAGCTATGATTCCACAGGTAGCCGCCTCGTTTGAAGAGGCGCTGGTCTCACTGGATGCCGACCGCGACTTCCTTAAAGCTGGCGGTGTATTCACAGATGATGTAATCGACAGCTTCATTGACCTGAAAATGGAAGAAGTCACCCAGCTGCGTATGAGCACCCATCCTGTTGAATTCGATCTTTACTACAGCTGCTGAGTTCAGCTTACCAGCCTGATACAAAACGCCTCTGAACGGGGCGTTTTGTTTTTCTGGCGTCTAAAAAAGTTTCAAGACTAAAAGAAACCCCGAAAACTTGAAACTTGAAACTTGAAACTTGAAACTTGAAACTTGAAACTTGAAACCATCCCTTAATGATCTCTAACACAAAAATTGACAGCAGCATCTGCAGTTTTCTGATTGAGAATATGGAAACGGCAGTGCTTCTGTTTAATTCTGAACTGAAGCTGACGGCCATCAATCCTGCAGCAGAAAACCTGTTGCAGGCCAGTGCGCGGAAGTTCCTGGGGCAAAGTGATGAGGTTCTTTTCCTGCACAACACAGAATGCCGCAACATTCTCACCACAATCCTGCAGGAAAACAGAACCATCACGGAAAGGGAAATTCGCCTGCAGCTCATCACGGGAAAGACCATCACTATCGATTTTTCTGCTACACCGCTCACTCAGACACAAAAAGTTTCAAATATTATCGTTGAGATTACCCAGGTTGATAGACTGCTGAGACTCGCCCGTGAAGAACATCTGCAGGAGCAATACGAAGCTACACGGCAAATACTTAAAGGCATCGCCCACGAAGTAAAAAACCCTCTCGGTGGTTTGCGTGGAGCAGCACAGCTGCTCGACATGGAGCTGGAGGATGAAACACAGAATGAATATACGGCTGTCATTATCAAGGAAGCGGATCGTTTATCTGATCTGGTTGATAAAATGGCGGGATCCAGCCAGCCACTGACAATGAAACCGGTTAATATTCACATTTGCCTGGAACACGTTCGCACCCTGATCAGTGCTGAATACCCGGACATGGTCAATCTCGTTACAAACTATGACCCCAGTCTGCCTGAAATACCCATCGACCAGGATGCCGTGACCCAGGTAATTTTAAATATTTCACGTAACGCCGTGCAGGCCATGCTCGATGTGCCAGGATCTTTATCCGGAGAGCCTAACAGGCTGCAGTTCAGCACACGCCCGGTCGGTCGGTTTACTATCGGGAACACCCCTCATCGCACAGTACTACAAATTGATATCGAGGATAATGGCCCTGGAATACCGGAAAAGCTGCAGGCAAAGGTATTTTACCCATTGATCACCAACAAGCCGGAAGGCACAGGTCTGGGGCTGTCCATTGTACAAAACATCATCAATCAGCACCACGGGCTGGTAGAATTCACTTCACAACCCGGCAAAACAGTATTCTCCATTTTTCTGCCGCTGCTGAATGACTAACAAATGAGACACCCTTATGGCTAAAAAGGCGACTATCTGGCTAATTGATGATGATGACTCAATACGTTGGGTGCTGGATAAAGCTTTATCTAAAGCAGGATTCAACACTGAAATATTCAGTTCTGCCGACGACGCTCTGGAGCATCTTCAAAACAGTGTTAAACGACCGGAAGTTATCGTCACCGATATACGCATGCCCGGCACCAGCGGCCTGGATCTACTGGAAAAACTGCACAGCGAGCACCCAGAAATCCCTGTCATTATCATGACAGCACATACCGACCTTGATAGTGCTGTTGCGTCATACGACCAGGGTGCATTTGAGTACCTGCCAAAACCCTTCGATATCAATGATGCGATTGAACTGGTAGAACGTGCCGTCGAACATGCGCAGGCAAAGAAGGTGAGCATTGTCTCAGCAGAAGAACAAAGCGCACTAATAATAGGCGAGGCGCCTGCGATGCAGGATATCTTTCGTGCTATCGGACGCCTCAGTCAAAGTGATCTTACGGTATTGATCTCCGGTGAGTCCGGCACAGGTAAAGAACTGGTGGCAGAATCCCTGCACCAGCACAGCCCCCGTCGCAACGGTCCTTTTATCGCGATTAACACAGGCGCCATCCCGGCTGAACTACTCGAGTCCGAACTCTTCGGCCACGAAAAAGGGGCCTTCACCGGTGCCCTGTCTCAGCACAAAGGGAGGTTTGAACAGGCCGAAGGCGGCACATTGTTTCTCGATGAAATCGGCGACATGCCAGCGGAATCACAGACCCGTTTGCTGCGCGTTCTTTCCGAAGGCCGTTTTTTTCGCGTAGGTGGCCGCAAAGAAATAAAAGTCGACGTCCGCATTGTAGCGGCAACCAATCAGGACCTGGAAAAGCGCGTCAACGAGGGCAAGTTTCGTGAAGACCTGTTTCACCGCCTCAATGTTGTGCGTCTACGCATCCCTTCACTGCATGAACGTGCCGAGGACATACCGCAGCTTCTGATATTTTTCCTTAAACGAACTGCAAAAGAATTAAACGTCGAGGAAAAACAACTCTCCGACAAGGCAATGAATTACCTCAGTTCCCTGCAATGGCCGGGCAACGTCCGGCAATTGGAGAATACCTGTCGCTGGTTGAGTGTCATGGCACCGTCCAAGCAGATAAGAGTTGATGACCTGCCGCCTGATCTAAAACAGAACTCAGTTGACGCAATAGCCTCTACCGATAGCTGGCAGGATGCCCTGCGACTGCAACTGAAAAAACAGTTTGCCCAGGATCAGGTTAACATCCTCGAAGACCTGGAACCTGAATTTGAACGCGTCCTCATTGAAACAGCCCTGGAGCACACCGGCAGACGAAAGATTGAAGCCGCACGCCTGCTTGGCTGGGGCAGAAATACTTTGACGCGGAAACTGAAAGAATTGTCTATAGAAGTCTGAGTAAGTTTTACGTTTTACGGTCTACGTAACACCTAATACTTAAGGACATCTCTATTTATTCAACAATTCCGTCATTGCGAACGAAGTGCGGCAATCTCTTTATTAAGAATCAATAACTTAGAGATTGCCGCGTCGCTACGCTCCTCGCAAAGACGAGTAAATAGAGGTGCCCTTAAATCGTAAACCGATAATTACCAATTGCCATTTATCCCAGCCCAATTACAATACACTGTCTGACAAAATAAAGTTAAGCCGAGAACAACCATGCCTGAATACCGCTCCCGTACAACGACCCATGGCCGCAACATGGCCGGTGCCCGCGCTCTATGGAGGGCTACTGGCATGAAAGATGGCGATTTCGATAAACCCATCATCGCCATTGCCAATTCGTTTACCCAGTTTGTTCCCGGACATGTTCATTTAAAAGACATGGGGCAGCTGGTGGCTCGTGAAATCGAGAAAGCCGGCGGTGTAGCAAAAGAATTCAATACCATTGCTGTCGATGACGGTATCGCCATGGGACATGGCGGCATGCTGTACTCACTGCCCTCGCGTGAAATCATCGCCGACTCGGTTGAGTACATGGTCAATGCCCATTGTGCCGATGCCATTGTCTGCATCTCCAACTGCGATAAGATTACACCGGGTATGCTGATGGCCGCCATGCGCCTCAACATTCCTGTGATCTTTGTTTCCGGCGGGCCGATGGAATCTGGCAAGGCACTGCTACATAACAAGGAAGTCCACCTGGACCTGGTCGATGCCATGGTAATGGCAGCTGATGACAAAGAAACTGACGAGGATGTGGCAACGGTTGAGCGCTCTGCCTGCCCGACCTGCGGTTCCTGTTCCGGCATGTTTACCGCCAACTCGATGAACTGCCTGACCGAGGCACTGGGTCTGTCACTGCCGGGCAATGGCTCATTGCTGGCAACCCATGCCGATCGCGAGGACCTCTTCCTTGAGGCCGGTCGTCGTATTGTTGACCTGGCTCGCCGCTATTATGAAGGCGATGATGACTCCTTATTGCCGCGCTCTATTGCCACATTTGAGGCCTTTGAAAATGCTATGTGCCTCGACATCGCCATGGGTGGGTCTACCAATACTGTATTGCACCTACTGGCTGCCGCAGAGGAAGGTGAGATCAAATTCACCATGGAAGACATCGATCGCCTGTCGCGCAAGGTGCCTCATCTTTGTAAAGTTGCACCATCTATCCAGACCTACCACATGGAAGATGTTCATCGCGCCGGTGGTGTCATGGGTATACTCGGTGAACTCGATCGCGCCGGCCTGATACACACTGACCTGCCGACTGTTCATAGTGCGACAGTCGCAGACGGCCTGAAAAAATGGGATATTGCTGTCTCCGATAACGAGGAAGCAAAGCTACGCTTTTCCGCCGCACCGGGCAATGTCCCCACCCAAAAGGCCTTCTCACAGAGCAAGCGCTGGTCACTGGATCTCGATCGTGCAAATGGCTGCATTCATGATCTTGAACACGCTTATTCAAAGGATGGTGGACTGGCCGTACTGTATGGCAACATTGCTGAGCAGGGCTGCATTGTAAAAACAGCCGGTGTCGACGAAAGCATTTTAAAATTTACCGGCAGAGCAAGAATATTTGAATCACAGGATATCGCTATGGAAGCGATACTGGCTGACCAGATTGTTGCCGGTGATGTTGTAGTGATTCGCTACGAAGGCCCCAAAGGTGGCCCGGGCATGCAGGAAATGCTCTACCCCACTTCCTATCTGAAATCCAAAGGTATGGGCAAGGTCTGTGCCCTGCTCACCGATGGTCGATTCTCAGGCGGCACATCGGGCCTGTCGATAGGCCATGTCTCACCGGAGGCCGCAGAAGGCGGGGCCATCGGACTGGTTGAGGAAGGTGATAGCATAGAAATCGACATACCTAATCGAAGTATCCATCTTGCGATTAGCGATGAACAGCTGACACTACGCCGCCAGGCAATGGACGCGAAAGGTGACGCGGGCTGGAAACCTGCTAACAGAGATCGCGTGGTTAGCCAGGCTCTCAGGGCCTATGCAGCCATGACCACCAGCGCCGCACGCGGAGCGGTGCGTGATATTAGCCAGTTGAAATAAGGATCCTTTTAAAGTTTACGTTTTAGGTGTTACGTAAGAACCTAATTCGTAAAATCTTATTATGCAAAATATAAATCATTGCGCAGGTCCTCATCAGAAGAGGATTATTTGACCGGAAGCCACTATTGTTTACTGACTATAGAACTCAGCATTTATCCTGTCACAATATGACACCAGGGTCCCGTATTCTCGCGCAATTTTATTATATGGCTCGTCCAGATCAACCAGGATGAACTGTGCCAGAAAGGCAAAAGCAGTAGCATCCAGGGAACTGGGCTTATCTCCAAAAAAGTAGTTCCTGGTACCCAGCAGATCACTTAGCGCCTGCAGTGAACAACGAAGTATTTGCTGTATTTCCTCATTCGTATGCCGTGATATACCCTGCCCTTTTAATGCTTTAATAACCTGTTTACGGATCAGGCCCGGGACAAAGTATTTCAGCGGAACAGGCATTTCGCTAAAAAATGCCTCGTTTGTTTTCGCCCAGCTATCCTCCAGGAACCACCTGAAATAGAGCAATACAAAATAGAGATTTTCATCCAGTGATTTTGTCACCAGATGGCCAATGGCTCTTTGTTCATCCGTAAGGTCTTTATCCAGGTCCTGTTCCGGGCTCTGCTTGAAATGGGCAATAATGGCCTGTGAGT
>JAYEGM010000121.1:0-3205 GCA_034659075.1 Pseudomonadota bacterium | reverse complement strand
CATACAGAACCAAAGAAAAGCCGCCCCGTTGTGTAGGCCTTCGGCTACTCTGCGCGCTTCAGTCTGGACCGGGCACGGTGAACTCGCTATCACTCAGACATGCACCGCGCTATTCCGGCCCAGCCTTCCAGTGCTCGACAACCCAAAAGGGGATGAGAGGTCAAAGACTAAGAACAAAAGACTAAAGACAAAAGAGGAAAGAGAAATCAAAATCGACTTTGTACGCCTGAATTCATTCGCACAGAACTTGTACGAGTAAATTTAAACCTACAGAATCATCAAATCTATCTCTGTTACACCACCCTGGTTTTGATCTTTAGGGCACCTCTATTTACTCGTCTTTGCGAGGAGCGTAGCGACGCGGCAATCTCTAAGTTATTGATTCTTAATAAATAGATTGCCGCACTTCGTTCGCAATGACGGAATTGTTGAATAAATAGAGATGTCCTTTAGTCTTTAGTCCTTTGTCTTTAGCCTTTGATCTATGAAATCCCGTTCAGGCTTGCCGAGACGCGCAGGATGAGCTGGGGTTTCGGAGTGTGCCTGTCTGAGCGATAGCGAGTTCACACCCCGCCAGCTTATCTGAGCATCGCAGGGAACCCATAATGCCTTTTATTATGGGCAAGCTTGCGGGTGCTCTTTCTTTTGGTTACTTCTCTTTGAGCAAGCAAAGAAAAGTCACTCGCCCATAAAGGGCGAAAAACTCATACCAATTCAAGAAAAAGAATACCCCCCCTACATGCCATTCCCAAACTTATCATTCAGCGTAATACCCGATTCCCTGACAGGCTTCAGTGCAGCCGCATAAGCCAGCAACACATCAAGCGTCCAGCTTATCCTCTCACGAAAGTAGGCATCAGCTGCCTCGTCATTCTCCGCTGGATCTTCATTCAGCACATTCTCAACATTTCTCACAATGACATGCTCCGGGATGTAAAGAATACGATTATTCTTGTAACTGCTCATGCGTAATTCAGCAACCGGGTAGGAGCCGCCGTCTGCTGAGGATACGGTAACAATCATTGCCGGTTTATGGCCCACATCGAAACGGCTCAGCATTAGAAAAAAGTTCTTTAAACCGGCCGGTACCTGGCCATGCCATTCCGGTGCAACGATGACCAGCCCATCACTGGACTGCAGCTCTTCACGAATGGGGTTGAGGAGTTTTTCCCATGCAGGATCTTTGTCCCAAATCGACTGCTCCCACAGAGGCAATGGATTATCTGCCAGGTTGTATAGCCAGGTATCAGTGCAGAGGTCTTTAGCTAAAAGCGCCTTCTCAATGAACCGTGAAACCTTTTCACTTTGTGAGTCGATGCGGTGGCTGCCGCTGATGATGGCTATTTTCATTTTTTATAAGCTCCTAATTTAACGTATATTTTCTTCGGCTATCAGGACAAGGGCTATTTTGTCACCGTCGCTAACCAGCTCAGACATACCCACAAAACGACGGTTCATGGTTATCTTGAGGGTTCCAGCTAGCGCCTTCTTCCATTCACCCCGGCGCGTCATCAGCCAGGGTATAAGATCATTAATGCTCACTATTTCATCCGGCAAAGTAATCGTCTCACTCTCAAGGCCAAGACGCTTTGCTAAAGTGGCAAAATATAGAATGGTAATGGTCCGCTTTCCTTCATCATCTTTCGTCACTTCAGTTGTAGCAGGATCCATCGGGATAAGTAATTTCCAGTAAACGGGATTTTTTGTGCAGCTTAATACCCGTCGGGATCGGAACGGGCTGGTTATCTTCTTGACCCACCTTGATATTTCCTTCTGAGATCGAAGTTTACATAATTTAAAACTGGCTTTTATTCTAGCATCTGCACCTGTCAGAAACCCAATCACCCTGAATATATCGGGACTTTAGTGCAAAAAAAACCGCGCTATGGCGAGGTTTTTCTAAGTGTGCAGGAGATGAAACAGGGGATATAGTGGCGTGTCACCCTTCTCCATCACGGCTGTGTCATAGATCAATATGTCAGCTCCTCGTGAGATTGTAGCCATATTGCCCTGTCCCAGATGATTTGTTCCGATGCCTTAGTCACATAAAATCGGAGGTAAAGGGAAAAAAGCCGGGTTGATGAGGTCTGACTGAAGAAAGTATTGGCATTTAAGTTCATGAAAATGTATGTTTCACTCCTTAAACTTCTATATATTTAAATTTCATTTTAACCAGGAGAAAAAATGCCTTTATTGATCGGCGACAATTTGGTTGTCAGTATGCATTACAAGCTAACTGATAATGAGGGAAATGTACTTGATAGTTCAGAGGGTGCTGAACCATTGACCTACCTGCATGGCTCAGGAAATATCATTCCCGGACTGGAGAAGGCACTGACAGGGAAAGTAGAGGGCGATACCGATCAAGTAAAAGTTGAACCTGCAGAAGGCTATGGAGAAGTTATGTCCGAACTGATACAGGTTATCGAAAAGGCTGCTTTTCAAGGCGTAGAATCTGTGGAGCCAGGAATGTCGTTTGAAGCACAGGCTGCGGACGGATCCGTACAGCATATCGTTGTGAAGAGCGTTGAGGGTGATGAAATCACCATTGATGCTAATCATCCACTAGCTGGCGTCACGTTAAATTTTGATATTGAAATTGTCAGTGTCAGAGAAGCGACAGAAGAAGAAATTGACCATGGCCATGTTCACTAGTTGCTAGCGGTCCTGGGTTGATACAAGGCACATTGGGTAATCAGTTTAAGCCAGGGCAATATTCTCAAGCAACCTGGACAGCAACCTGTTTAGCCGGTTAAACCTTGTTGAATCAGCAAGAATTTCTGCTTCTGATTGTACATAGGTCGAACCATCCAGCTCATCCCTGCAGTTCTCCACAAGTAGTGCGGCAGAAGACTCAGTTGTTTCGATGTGAAACTGCAGACCAATCACCCTGTCATTTAGAATAAACCCCTGATTGGCACAGGCCTCGCTGCTAGCAAAATGCAGGGCAGCTTCAGGAATCTCAAAAGTATCCCCATGCCAGTGGAACACTTCGGTGCTCTGCTTAAAAACATCGTTTAAGAGAGCGGGTAAGTTCTCCTGCTCAATATTGATGTCGAACCAGCCAATTTCCCTGTAGTCGTTTTTAACCACCTCAGCACCGGACGCACGCGCGATGAGTTGAGCGCCAAGACAAATGCCCAGGATATATTTTCCTGAGCTAATAGATTGTTGAATGAACAGTCGTTCCTTAAGCAGCCAGGGG
>JAYEGM010000120.1:0-3233 GCA_034659075.1 Pseudomonadota bacterium | reverse complement strand
CAGCCTCCTCATCTATCGCTATACCAATTAACGATCGAGGCAAATACTCAATTTAAATATTCCCCGCCAGCCGGCCTGCCCGATGATGAGGTGCTTGCCGATATGCAGGATGTACTGACTGCCCGGGCTGCAGCATCCGGACTGGAGCGATATGAGGTATCGGCTTATGCCGTCAACGGGCAGCAATGCCGGCACAATGTAAATTACTGGGAGTTCGGCGATTATATCGGCATAGGTGCTGGCGCACATTCAAAGATTAGCGATCAATCAGCTGTGGTGAGATTTTCAAGACCGCGGCTGCCGAAAGAATACCTGAAGACGGCCGGTACATTGAATGCCTATGTTGGAGAGCGAAAACTGACACAGGAAGATCTGGTGCTGGAATATATGATCAATGCTCTGCGGTTGCGGAAAGGATTTTCACTTAAGGGGTTTTCGCTGCATACCGGCTTGCCTGAAGCAGTTATTGCTGAGGGAGTTTCGCAGGCGATTTCGAAGGGCCTGCTTATTCAGCAGGGTGATGTGGTTCGGCCTACGGACAGGGGGTTTGCTTTTCTTTCTGAGATACAGTTGATGTTCAGTTGAGGGTTTTTATGCTTGTGCACATAGCCAATGTCCGATAAATCCGTCATTCCGACGCAGGTAGAGTTTGATGCCGGTCAAACCGGAAATATCCCGGATGCCGAAAGCTCCAGCATTTGACAGCTGACTGGCATGTAACATAGACTCACCCGCGTTAATCATGGATTGATTATTATTTTTGGGAAAGTTTCCTTCTTTTAGCCTTTTGCGCAGCGCTACAGGAACGCAACTTTAACAATACCGCATCATATTAAAGGGACTTAATATGCGTATCGTTGAAAGCAAAAAAGCACATCAAAAGCTATTTTCTGTACTTCTGTATACCTCACTGTTTTTCATTTTCAATATCGGCAGCTCGCAGGCAGCAAGGCCGATCAGACCACCAATCCCGACAAACCTTAGTATTACCTACAGTTCTGGTACGTATTTTATCTCCTGGACTGGAGATGCCTCTACCTCAACAGCTTATGAACTAAAATGGCAACGTCTTGAAAATGGGCATTGGAAGTGGGTTTCTCACGGGACACCAGTTGACCAGGGCAATACCAGTTCGTTTGTATTAAGTGGCATCTCAATAATTGATGTCTATCGTTTTTCTATCCGTGCAGTTAATGGAAACAGTAAATCAAGCTGGACAGCGTGGCTGGAAGTGGGTGGGGCAGATCAAAACAATCTACCTGTAGCAAATGCCGGACCCGATATATCCACCATCGTTGGGCATTTGCTTACACTGGATGGTACAGGATCTACAGATGCTGATGGTGACAGCCTTAATTACAGCTGGCAGGTATCGCTTCGACCTTTGAATAGCCTGGCAACGATTACCGCTGCAAGTTCTTCTACCCCGGACTTTACTCCTGACCTCGCCGGCCAATATCAAATTGACCTGGTAGTCAATGACGGAAAAGTAGACAGTATCCCTGACCAGCTTATTATCAATACTGTGGCAAATAGCATTCCAGTTGCCAATGCCGGCAGTGACCAGACTGTGGCCCCGGGTCAAACTGTAGCACTGGATGGATCACAATCATTCGACCAGGATGGTGACACACTGACCTATAACTGGAGTATGCTGGAAAAGCCTGCTGCCAGCCTGGCTTCATTGACAGATCCCGGTATCTCTTCACCAACCTTTACTGCTGATCTTTCGGGCCGGTATATAACACAGCTAATTGTTAATGATGGTTTTGCTGACAGTGTTCCAGTGACTGTGACAACGTCTGTAACATCACTGAATCTAATAGTTCTGTCTCCACCGGATTCTTCGACCACTTCAAACTCTTATATTACCGTTACCGGGACGGTAGAGGGTGTTGACCCGAGCAATAAAAATATTGGTGTTGTTATCGACAATCAACTGGCTGCCATTGATCGCAGCGTAACACCAATAAAGTATGCAGCGCGCGTTCCACTTCTACCGGGGGAGCAGGCGATTACAGTCATAGCAACGACTCAAATGGGGGAGTCGGCAAGCAAAACCCTGACAATTACACGTAATGCAGGCAGTGGCTATGATGTTGATATCAAACCGACGAGCGGTGTCTCTCCTCTGGCTGTCGAACTATCACTATCTCTTAACGACCCATACAATAATGTTTTCGTTAAGCTGGCTGTAGATTTTGATGATGATGGCTATGATGACTTCACCTACGATGGTATCGAATATACTCCGGAAGGAAACATCATCGTCCATCCACTGGATCTGTCGCAAAAGATTTCTTTCACTTACACTGACCCGGGAATCTATCAGGCAAAAGTAAGGGCACTGGATTTCGTATCATTAAATAATCAGGGCACTACACTTACTGATCATATTGTACCTGTTGAAGTGATTAGCGAGACTCTTGATGAGTCACTATATACTGCAATCTGGAACGGCATGAATGCAGCGGTTGTGGCAGGCGATATTGCCCTGGCGGAGACAGCTTTTACCAGGGGATCGAGAAAAAAGTTCACCCCGTTGTTAACAGCACTTCAGCCTCACTTCCAGGAAATAATGGATAGTTATACAGATTGGCAAGTTGTGACAAATTTTCCGGGCTATAAAGAATTTGTTTTGAATCGTACAGTTAATGGTGAGAACCAGATCTATTTTGTTACCTTTATTCAAGACCATGCAGGGGTATGGCGGATTACATCTATGTGAGGATGTTAGAGTTATAAGCGATAACAGCATTGTGGAGTGTTCAAATGAGTATTGTCCAGATTCAAATGAAAACTTTGTATAGGTTATGCATTGCCATTGTTGTGCTGTTTTTGGTCTCTGGCTGTGCCGCAAAATACACAATAAAAACTGAATCGATTAGTGGGGGAGTTGTTGATGCGGAGACCAATGAGCCGATTGAGGACGTTATCGTGATCGGATATTGGCCGGGTTTTACTTTTTACTTTGAAAGAAATTCTGTGGGCCCTATAGAGTTGGTAGAGGTCGTAACCGATAAAGAAGGTAAGTATTTTGTTCCAGGTTGGCTAAAAAAGGATATTGATAGCTCGTTTAGATATGGTGATCCTGAAATGCTTTTTTACAAAAATGGCTATGAGGTAGAGATTAAGAGTAATGCATTTACTATGGAAAACTTCAAGAAAATGCCCAGTTACTTTCACCCATGGCGTGCCGAGTGGAATGGAAAAATTATAAAGATGAAAAAATT
>JAYEGM010000119.1:0-3245 GCA_034659075.1 Pseudomonadota bacterium | reverse complement strand
ATTTAATATTCAGGAGGCATTATTACATGCCTTCATCAAGTTAATTGCAGGTGCTATTGATGCCAAGTCGCCTTATACAGGGGGACATTGTCAACGCGTTCCTGAAATCACAATGATGCTGGCAAAAGCTGCATGTCAAAGTAATGATGAAAACTTCAAGAACTTTAATCTGGATGACAAACAATGGGAAGAACTCAATATTGCCTGCTGGTTACATGACTGCGGAAAAGTCACTACACCTGAATATGTGGTGGATAAAGCGACAAAACTCGAAACCATTTATGATCGCATACATGAAGTAAGGATGCGTTTTGAAGTGCTAAAACGCGATGCTGAAATAGAGTGCTGGCAACGAATAGCTGAAGGAGGCAACAAAGAAGAGCTTTTAGATGATCTGCATAGGCAATACCAGCAGCTTGATGATGATTTTTCTTTTGTTGCCGAATGCAATATTGGCGGTGAGTTCATGGGCGATAAAAAAATCAAACGACTTCAGCAAATTGCTGAAACAACATGGATGCGCACACTGGATGATAGATTAGGATTGTCCTGGGAAGAACTCAATCGTAAAAATAATCAAAATGTACCATTGCCAGCAGAGGAGAATTTACTGGCCGATAAACCAGAACATATAATCGCGCGTCACGAAGCCGACAAACTTCCACAGGACAACCCCCTGGGTTTTAATGTGGACACACCAGAATATAAATATAATCGCGGTGAACTGTATAACCTTTCAGTGCAGCGTGGAACCTTAAGTGAAGAAGAACGTTACATGATTAATAGCCACATGATACAGACAATCATGATGCTAAATAATCTCCCTTACCCAAAATATTTACGCAATGTACCTTTACTAGCCGGCAGTCATCATGAAACCATGGATGGCAAAGGCTACCCTAAACGTCTGCTCATGAGCAAACAGCCATTAACTTCGCGCATGATGGTAATTGCAGATGTCTTTGAAGCCTTAACAGCATCAGATAGACCTTATAAAAAGTCAAAAACACTAAGCGAGTCACTCCGCATATTAAGTTTCATGCGCAATGATAATCACATCGACCCTGATTTGTTTAATCTATTTTTAAGCAGCGGTGTTTATCTTGACTATGCGAAGAAATTTCTTTCACCAGAGCAGATTGATGAAGTAAATATTGCAGAGTATATGTCTTAAGGTGCCTCTGATGTGTCTGGACGAAGTAGATTTCGATATAAATTATTCAGGTTTGAGGCGTAATATAAGAGTTCATGAATTGATCATAGGTTCATTAGCTAAAAAATGTACCATAGTTTTAGTATTATCTAGCCCAAATGAATTATAGCTGCCAATACAAACAAGCATTAAACCTCTGTGAAACTCCGTGTCCTCTGTGGTAAATAAAAATTCTTAGCCAATATGCCTGATATATATTTTAGTCATTTCCTGGCACAACACCATTTACCGGTGTCATACACACTCGAAGCCCAACAATGGTTTTTCCCACTGGCAAAATCCCTTGCGCTTCAACAGAAAGATTCAGGGGAAACGATTATCGTTGGTATCAGCGGCAGCCAGGGATCCGGCAAAAGCACTCTTGCTGATTTGCTCGCTTTGCTGCTCAGTGATAAATATCAGTTAAATATCGTTGTGATATCGATTGATGATTTTTATTATACCCGGCAACAAAGGAAAACACTCTCCAGAACTGTACACCCTCTTATGGCTACCCGCGGCGTTCCCGGCACACATGATGTCTCACTAGCCATCAACACCCTGCGAGATCTCTGCACCAGGAGTATGTCTTCCATCCCCAGATTTGATAAATCCATTGATGATCGTTTTCCAGAGGAGGAATGGGATCAGGTGATTTTAAAGCCCGACATCATTCTATTTGAAGGCTGGTGCCTGGGCGCAGAACCACAGTCGCAGCTAGAGTTATTGGAACCCGCCAATGAGCTTGAGAAGAATGAAGACCCTGATGGAGTCTGGCGGCAGTATGTAAATCAACAACTGCATGATGTTTACCCTGATTTATTCAACATGATTGACAGCTGGATCATGCTGAAAGCCCCCTCTTTTGACTGTGTTTACCAATGGCGCCTGGAACAGGAGAATAAACTCAGAGAGTCATTATCAGGATCAACATCCAGCACGGATAAACTAATGTCCAGACAGGAGCTAAAGCGCTTTATCCAGCACTATCAGCGTATCACTGAGCAGCTGCTGAAAACCCTGCCAGACAAGGTAGATTATCTATTTGAGCTGGATGAAAATAGAAAGATCATTAAAAACCAGGCTAAGGACTAAGGACAAAAGAAAAAAGGGTTCGTCCTTTGTCTTGAAACTTGAAACTTGAAACCTGGAACTTGAAACTCAGAACCCGAGACACCTTGCTTGCCAGCCCCATCAAAGGTAATCTCAGCCATCCCTCAATCAGGCTAATAAAAAATGGATATCGTTGATCTTATTCTCTCCCCAAAATGGCTGATTCCTGTTGTGCCCAAAGATGTCTGTCTCGAGAATCACAGTATAGTCATCAACCAGAGTCGTATCATCGACATACTGCCAACGGATGCTATCAGCAGCCGCTATGAAGCGACAAAGTACATCAAGCTGGAAAATCATGCCCTGATTCCAGGCCTGATCAATGCACATACTCATGCGGCAATGAGCTTGATGCGTGGTCTTGCAGACGACAAGCCACTGATGGACTGGCTGAATAATTATATCTGGCCGACTGAAGAAAAGTGGGTCGATGAAAAATTTATCGAAGATGGCGTCGAACTGGCGATAGCAGAAATGCTGTTAAGTGGCACGACCTGTTTTAATGATATGTATTTCTTTCCGGATATCATGGCACGCACGGCTGATCGACTTGGTATGCGTGCAGTGACTGGGCTTATTGTGCTAGATTTCCCGACACAATGGGCCACGAATGCCGATGAATATCTGGATAAAGGTATGGCCTTATTTGATGATCTGCGCCATGTCGAGCTGGTCACCGCAGCGCTGGCTCCACACGCCCCGTATACCGTATCGGATCAACCGCTGGATAAAGTACGCATACTATCCGATGAACTTGATCTGCCGGTACACATCCATTTACATGAAACTGCTCATGAAATAGAACATTCCCTGCAAAACCACGGTAAACGACCGATTGCCCGCCTGCAGGAACTTAACCTGCTTGGGCCGAACCTGCTTGCCGTCCATCTGACCCATTTGTTAGATGAAGAGATTGAGCTGCTGGCAGAACACGGGATTA
>JAYEGM010000118.1:2221-3261 GCA_034659075.1 Pseudomonadota bacterium | reverse complement strand
CAATTTTAGATGCAAATTAACACTGTTATTTATAAATTTTAGAAAACTCGGGGTTATCAGGGGCATTCAGGTATCCTCTAAAGTATTTATTTCTGGATACTGGCCTTCGCCAGTATGACGAAACGATTGATTTTGTATGAAATACCCAATTCACTTTTCCTCTGTGTACATCCGTGTCCTCTGCGGTTCATTTTTTAAAGGTTTACATGCTAAGTGGAACAATAATGTTGTCATACATAAAAAATGCCACCTTCGGGTGGCATTGGGGATGAGAATATGATCCTGCTATTATGTGAATTTCATAAACAACGCTGAAGTCCAGATTTTCGAATCATCGATTTGACGAGCAACGACATAAACAGGTCGATGACCATGTGGTCCATTCTTTGGTGGCACTTCAAAATTACCCGTCACTTCACGCGGCGCATCTGAATCACTCATCCGTTCCATTGCAAGAAACATATCAACACCCGGCAGGTCTTTCTTCAAGCGTGCCGCTTCCAGTAGCTCAGCACCGGTAAACTCCCAGGTAAAGGTTGGGCAGTGAACAAACGGATTACCCTTTAACGGGTCACCGACTTTCACATAACCGTCGATGGTACCTTCAATCTTGAACTGCGCGGTTGCCAGGTGCGAGACGTCCATCTCGATGGCATCCACGTCACCATAGGTATCACTCTTGAAACCTACCGTGGTTGCTGTTTCACGCCAGCAAGTTTCTTCCTTGTGTTCAAAACCCAGACCTTCAAATTCATTGATAACGGCATTCGTGATCGTAATCTTACCTTTCCAGACCGCCCAACGATAACGATCTTTAATACGTGCACCACCCCAGCGAAAACGAATCTTGCGATCAGAATAACCTAACTCCTTCTGGAGGTCTCGTCGCCAGATTTCACCGTCCTGGTCGTAGGCTGTTATTTCATCCCAGCCTGCATCACCGAGGAAACGATAATTTACCTGTGCCGCACCTTTATGTTCGAATTCATCACCCATCATGTGCTTACCGCAGGTCGTTAAACCAAAGATTCGCTCACCGG
>JAYEGM010000118.1:0-2211 GCA_034659075.1 Pseudomonadota bacterium | reverse complement strand
CAAAGGTATGACGTTCACGTAAGGCTATACCAATTGCCTTGCGCGATAACTCTGGTGAGATCACACCGGAGATACCACCCTTGGTTCCGAATACCGCCGTACCCGGTACACCACCGCCGCAACGACCGCGGTGTTCATCACCGGCCATGCTTGCGCCGATCTTGTAACCACGCTGCATCGCATCCTCATATAACCAGCCAAAGTGACCCCAGGCAGAACCAATCTCTACTAATTTTTCTAACTCAGGATGATGCCAGTCCATGATGCAACGACGGCCACCAACGTGAGGGGTTAACAAATGACCTTCTGGATCATGAATATAGGCCGCCCATAATTCTTCTAAGGGCCAGGCGCCAGGATCAGCAACGGTTGTACCTGAGTCTTCATTCCAGTCTACCGAACGCACGTGCGTGCCATCTTTCAAGTACGGGAACTCCGGCTCATCATCATGCAGGAAGATCACGTTATGGTCACCACCGGCACAGGAGCTACCACACCATTCCGTTCCCGGATAGGCGACGAACTCACCGTCTTTGGTGATATCTCTAATTAACTCAACTGTTTTTTTCCAACGCTCGGTGGTGATATTGAAGTCATTGTGCGCAAAGGCCAACACATCCAGACCTGTCACATCCCGTCCATAAGTCAGGTTATAACTGGTGGAATTGGTACCAACCGTATCTTCCGAATGTACATGCAGGTCGGTATAGAAAATCCGCGGAAAATCCAGCTCTTTATCTATCGTGACATAAAAGATATGTTGTTTGACTGCATGATGATCCGGCATAACCGCAGTAATCTCTAGCTCACCCGGTTTGTCTGTAGGCATGTCTTCCAACAATTGCACTGACCAGCCTTCTTTGGGTAAGACTATGTCTTTTTCGTAGCAATCCTTGCCATCAAGGGTTGCTTTTACGTGTACCTTGTCGGGGCGTGACCAACAGGTATTCCCCCACTCATCTTCTGCACGAATACGCAAGGGTATTTTCTCGCCCTGTTTGACCAGACGCGACCCCGACCATTGCAACAGGGCAGGCACACCCGGTTTGATATTAATAGTCAGATCAGGCTCAACTGCTGCAAAACGAGAAGTACCTAAAGGATCCGCATAACCGCGGAATTTGAAGAATTCTTCTGTGAAGGTTTGTACGCGTGTCCCCGGTCCACCAAAGCGACGATCACCCAGGCGAATAATAATATGATCCCCTGCTTTCAAGTAACCATCATAGGTATCGACAATTACGGCCTTCTGGAATGGACGTTCATGTCCCTTCTGGTCAAAGCGAACAGACAGTTTTTGTACTGAAGCTGGGCTTTGTCCTTCCACTGTTGGACCGGCATGATATTCCGCAGAGACATAGTTCGCTGCGTTTGGGTCAGTCGTTTGAAACAACTCCCAATCAGAATAAAAACGAAAGGTTGCTTTGAACCAGGAGCCGTCCGCCATACCAGACTGCCCCAATGTATAATCAATAATGACTTCCTGCCACGAACCGGCAACCATTTCTTCGATATTACAACTAACCGAGCCAAGAAATGGCATATCCTTAGTCTTTGCATATAAGCCCACGGGCGCTGTATATGAATCTCCCAATTTCTCTTTCAATTCAGCGTCAGTCATTTTTTTCATGGACACACCCCTTTACTTGTATTCTAAGATTTAATGTAAGTTTTACGTCCCCGCCTGGCGAGCTCGTCGGCTGACCCGCTCAAGGACCCTTTAAGCCCATTTTAACGTGGAGCCTTGTCTGCTCCTGTCGCGCAGGCGACAAACACGATATTTTTCCTCAGTCAGCTTTGTGCTGCCCTGCCGCAGCGGCAGCGGCTTCCAGCCTTTTCTTGCGCCCGGCGATAATGCTATTCCAGAAGGTTCGCACGACCACAAACAGGGCCAGGGCCATCAGTACCATCGCAACCGGACGCTGGAAAAACATGTACGTGTCATATTGAGAAATGATCACCACCTGCTGCAGGGAGCGCTCCCACTCCGGCGCCAGGATGAAGCCGATTAAAAATGCCACGTACGAGTAGTCAAACTTCCGCATAAAGTAGCCAATAAAACCAAACACGAGCATGACGCCTACATCGAACATGGACGACTTGCCCAGGTAGGCACCCATAATGCAGGTGAACACCACGATCGGATACAGAACCATTGCCGGGATATTCACGGCCTTGCAGAAATCACGCAGCCCGAAGCGTCCGATCACC
>JAYEGM010000117.1:0-3274 GCA_034659075.1 Pseudomonadota bacterium | reverse complement strand
AAAACATATAAGCTGCATCTGCCACCAAACATTCCAGTCAATAACTTCTGGGCAGTCACTATCTATGACACGCAAACAAGGTCGATGCTGCAAACAGATCAGCAGTTCCCAACCAGGGGAAGTCAAAGTAAAGGCTTTGTCCAAAATGCAGATGGTTCTTCTGACCTCTACTTTGGACCTGCTGCACCTAAAGGGAAAGAGAGTAACTGGCTGCAAACCATTCCGGGTAAAAGCTGGTTTATCATCTTGCGTATGTATGGCCCGCTTGAACCCTGGCTGGAAAAAACCTGGCGTCCGGATGAAATAGAGTTGATTAAGTAACATTAGATAGCAGCGTTGGAGCCTTAGATTTAACGTTAGCTTAATTACAATTAAATTTAAATTAGGAATAGAAAATGTATAAATCAAAAAGATCATTATTTTGGGTTTTGTTCTTAGCTACAATAGGGCTATCAAGCAGCCTTGCAGCAAAAACCGATGGCGTTGCAGTGACAGCAGATAACTTTATTCACGCTGATTCGACGAGAGCTTATTTTAAAGAATTAGATCAGTCTGGTGGAAAGGTCAATATTGTAAGGCCTGTTAGAGAGCTAACCAATGCTGATAATCAAGATGTTATTAGAATGAATAGTGACACTCTTTATACGAGAGTAATTTTAGATGTTAAGGGTGGAGCATCAATTACGACTAAAGAATATGAAGGTTTCCAGAATATTAACGTTATCGATGTGAATCATAGTCAAATCGCCAGTTTAACAGGCCATGGCACACTTAAAGTCGATGAAACTATGCTTACTGAGGGGCAGCATGTTTACGTTATAGTAAGAACGGGTCTGTTAAGAAAACTTTCAGATAAAGATATGATGGCTAAAGCCCATAAGGCACAGGACAACATTTCTATTGCTTTTAAATCTTCTGAGCCTTTTGTGCCTACTGTTAACTATGATTATTCATCACTGGATGTTGTTAAATATGAAATTCTTAAAAAGTTTGCGCTAAGTCCTCAAAAGGATGTGGCCAAAAATGGCCTGGGAACTGTAAAAGAAAGAGACCCGGATGCAGCGCGAGTGGTTGTTGCTATTGGTTGGGGTGCATTGTCCGGTATTGATGCGGCATATGCTGCGTTTACAGGTTTTAAAGAAAGAGTTTCTTTCACTATCACTGACAAGCCCGATTTAAATGATACCGGTTTCGTTTCTTTTACAATCTACAACGCTGATGGTTATATCGCGACAATAAACTACGCCGTTAATTCAGATGATATGGTTCCAAATAAAGATGGTTCTTATACCGTTACTTTCCTGGCTTCTGGTGAGCCTGTAAAGGAAGGCGAGAAAAATGTAGTAAGAACACCTAGAGGAAAGTTTTGGACGGGAGTTTTAAGGGCTTATAACATAAAAGATAAAGAGGCAGGATTTGCCTGGGTTGATTCCTGGGCTGGAAAAATGACGGAAGCGTTTAAATAATAGAGTGCATTTTTAGGGCGAATATAAAGTTTGTGCCTGACTGCAAGTTCAGCAAGCTCTGATTAATGTCGCAAAATTTATACCCGACAAACACACGCTAAGCCGCAACCATTTAAATTCATGTTTATAAAAAACTGAGCTAAATCCAAGCAATGACGACTATATATAATTTGAACCCAATCAAACCTGTATTTTATTTTGTGCTCGCCGTCTTGAGTTCTACGGCAATGGCGCAAGCCACTGAATGGACTGCTGTAACGGGAGCAGATAAATTACGACACTTCATGTCGGGACAGACTATCGAAAGGAGTCTCCCGGATGGTGAAACAAGCCGTGCCGAATACAAGGCTGATGGTACCGGTGTCCTCTATTCATGGGGCGCCTCTTTCCAGAGAACCTGGTCTATCAAAGGTGAAGACCAGATATGCCTGACTGAGCAGCGTAAAACATTGTGCTACCAGATCGAGAAAAGTAGCGCTGATGCAAACTTGTACCGTGTCATCGATGTCGCTACAGGAAGGAAAGCTGAGTTTCGTGCTAAAGATGCCCAACACAGCATCTCTGCCGGTGAGGCAAAAGACATCGGCAACGAGGGTAGCGCCGCCACACCATCAGCGGCAGAGATTGCGGCCGAATTAGCCAATCCCAATACGGCGATGGGTACCATAAATACAAACTTTGATTTCATTAGCTACGATGGCGACTTACCCGGTGCGAGTAATGAGACGGCCTTTAAAGTAACCCTCCAGCCTGGCCTGCCATATCCGCTCGGCGGTGGTACCAATTTCTTTTTCAGACCGGCCATTCCCATTATCTTTAGCCAGCCGATCCCTACCCCGAGCGGAAGTTTTGATACCCGCGATGTAGAACTAGGCGATATTGGTTTCGATTCCTCTTTTGGCTTTAGTTTCAAGACCGATGGCGGATCGAATGTACTGATAGCGGGTCTGGCCGGGACCCTGCCAACCGCTAGTGATGACGCCATTGGCCTGGATCAATGGCTGCTGGGGCCAGAACTAGGCGGTTTCGTAGTCAGAAAATGGGGTGTTGCAGGTATAATCGCTTCACAGCAGTGGGACGTTGCAGGCGAAGACAGTTTTTCAACCAGTGTTAGCGGTGGACAGTATATATATACCATCAACCTGAAAGACGGCTGGCAGATAACAGGTTCTCCGGTCTGGTCTTATAACCACAAGGCAGATAGTGACGATGCCTGGACTTTCCCACTGGGTGGCGGTATCGCCAGAACAGTCATTGTTAAAGGTCGCCCCTGGAAACTGAGCATGCAGTACTGGAACTTTATCGAGTCACCTGATGCTTTCGGACCGAAACACCAGATACGTTTTACCATCGGACCTGTGGTTAAACTGCCATGGAAAGGGCGTCAGTGACTGGACTCTGACATACTAAGCCGAACATTGCTTAGTACTGTAATTCCTGTCAATGGACCGGCTGTTATGCTCATCAGTATCAAGTTGAGTATGCGCGGCGTATGATAGTTGATAGGATTAAGCACGTATCAACAAATAATCGGCACAAAGGCAAAAAAATGCGCAGACTACAGCAGTTCAAATTTTCACTCCCGCTATTTTTATTAATCGCCGGCTCAATACAGACCACTGCCCACGCGGGTGCTACTGAAGACTCAATGAACCCTCTCAGTACGGTTATTAGTATACCGTTTGAGAACAATACCCTGTTTAATATCGGGCCATCTGAATCCACCGCCAATATTTTGAATGTGAAACCAGTATTTCCTGTCAACATGGGTGACTGGAACCTGATCAATCGACTTATAGTGCCAATAA
>JAYEGM010000116.1:0-3296 GCA_034659075.1 Pseudomonadota bacterium | reverse complement strand
AAATATCACGAGCTATAGCGCATAGACTCGTGAACTGTTTTAGTGAACCGTACCAAACGACAGGTCCAGTGAATATGGAGGTAAGGGGATACCCGCTATCTTACAGGCCTGTACGACGGGGCCATGTGGGAACAGGGAGTAAAGATACTTCTTGCCGCCACGCGTTTTTACATGGTTAGACATTGCTCTCAGCACCATCCTCGCGCTGCAGCCGGTACCGTGCTCTTTACAGTGGTCTCGAATGAAATGCAGCATCTCCCAATGAGCATCTGTTAGCTCAATTCCTTCTTCTGCAGCCAACAGGATTGCGCTATCTTTTGTCCAGTCCTCAAAGTTGGCCGGTGTTTTATGATTTTCTCCTACTAAATTATGTGATTCATGTTCCATAATAAAGAACTCCTCAGGTAGTGTTTTTTTGCAATGTAATGTTTAGCACATCCAGTGCGATAAATAATACTTATCTAACGCATAAATATTTTATACATTAAGTGCGAGGGAAATACAATACTAAAATAGTCAGGTATTATTTTCTGGATAGTTTACACAGAAGTTTTAAGAAGCGGGCTTTTGCGCGCATATAAGGGCACGAACAGGGGCAGGATAGCCCTCGATGGTTTTTGTGTGGTCATCAGGATCAAGGAAATCGCTGAGGGATTCGAACCTCATCCATTCCGTCGAGCGTTGTTCATCCAGGCTCGTGCTTGAAACATCGATAATTTTAACTTTCCTGTATCCGCATCTAAGCAGCCAGGCCTTTAAAGCCCCGGCTGTAGGGATAAACCAGACATTGCGCATTTTTGCATAGCGCGAGGCCGGCAACAGTAACTGATTATCAGGGCCCTCAATGACCAGGGTTTCAAGTACCAGCTCACCTCCGGGCCTGAGGCAGGAAAAAAGTTTATACAGATGATCGATGGGTGATCGCCGATGATAAAGGACGCCCATAGAAAAAACGGTATCAAAATAATTAAGCCTATCTGGCAGCTGATCTATGCCAACAGGCAGAATATTGGCATTAATTATTTTATTGCTGAATTGAGACAGTGCCTTAAACTGCATGTTAAACAATATGGTAGGGTCTATACCGAGCACCCATGCCGCGCCGGCACCAAGCATGCGAAGCATGTAGTAGCCGTTGCCACAGCCGATATCAAGTACATGCCGGCCTTTCAGGGGGGTAATGTTGTCATCTAATCTCTGCCATTTTTTATCTGATCGCCATTCACTGTCTATCTCTATGCCAAAGACATTGAAAGGACCTTTGCGCCAGGGGTGTAAAGCGAGTAAAAATTGTTTTAGATTCTGTTTTTGTACATCATCAATCTGCTTTGATTCACCTATCAGAATCAATGCCTGAGACAGGTCTATCCTGTCGGTCCTGTATAGGGAGAGTTGTTCAAGTGTTTGAGTCCAGCGCGGGTAGTCGCCGTGGGCAGAGTAAATCTGATCAGTGAGAGCCAGTTGCTGTTTAAGCCACAACTGTAAGGCAGCATCTTTTACATCAGCTATCCATGTCTCAGGGTCATTCATCTCTAACAGAGTCGGCGTGTATTGATTGAAAGAATGGTGAGTTTACAGGATAAACATTGCTGATTAAAAAATCAGGTATACAGATTGGTCATAAGGGTGAATTAAAGAAAGTGTTAACTGGTGGATGAGCGTAAATCATCTTTTTTTACAGAATATGATCCAGCGCAAAGTTTTTACTTCATCTTGCGGTAATATATAAACCGTTACCTGATAATCAAATATAGATGGAGTTATCTATGGCTACAGATAAGGTGCTTATTATAGATGGGAATGAAGCCGTTGCGAGAATTGCACACAAAACCAACGAAGTCATAGCTATATATCCGATCACCCCTTCCTCACCGATGGGGGAATTATCCGATGACTGGTCATCAGCGGGCAAAACGAATATCTGGGGAAATGTACCAGAGGTTATAGAGATGCAAAGCGAAGGCGGGGCCGCCGGCGCTGTGCATGGATCGTTGCAGGGAGGGGCCCTGACAACAACATTTACATCCTCGCAGGGATTATTGCTAATGATCCCGAATATGTACAAGATAGCCGGCGAGTTGTCACCTGCAGTGATACACGTGGCGGCACGGTCTATTGCTGCCCAGGCATTATCGATTTTTGGCGATCATTCGGATGTGATGGCCATCAGGCAAACAGGCTTTGCCATGATCGCATCAGGTTCTGTTCAGGAAGCGATGGATATGGCGCTGATTTCACAGGCCGTGACATTGAAGGCACAGATTCCGGTTGTTCATTTCTTCGATGGTTTTCGGACCTCACACGAGTTGTCTCGTATCTCTGATATCGATGATTCAGTTATTCGTGCAATGATCGATGAAAAAGATGTCGATCAATTCAGAAAACGTGCGCTGACACCGGATAAACCTGTCGTCCGCGGTACATCGCAGAACCCGGATGTATATTTTCAGGCGCGCGAAAGTGTGAATCCCTATTATCAGGCAATGCCAGGCATCGTTCAGGCGACGATGGACCAGTTCGCTGAGCTGACAGGGCGGCAGTATCATTTGAATGATTATGTCGGTGCAGAAGATGCACAACGGGTGATAATTCTAATGGGCTCAGGGGCCGAGGCTGTAGACGAGACGGTTGAGAGCCTTTTGCAAATGGATGAGAAGGTCGGACTAATCAAGCTTCGCCTGTACAGGCCTTTTTCCGGGAAACAACTGCTGTCGATGATTCCTGCCACCTGCCAGGCTATCGCTGTAATGGATCGCACCAAGGAACCCGGTGCAGATGGCGAGCCTTTGTATAAAGATGTGATGACGGCACTGGCAGAATCCATAATACATGGCGAGTCCGGGTTTAACAGTTTGCCAAGGGTTGCCGGTGGGCGCTATGGACTGTCATCGAAAGAATTCACCCCGGCGATGATTAAGGCAATATTTGACGAACTTAAAAGTGATTCACCCAGATCGCCCTTTACCATCGGCATCATCGATGATGTCAGCCACACACACCTGCACTGGGATGACTCTTTTGAGACCAGTGCGGTTAAAAAAACGACACAATGTGTCTTCTATGGCCTCGGCAGTGATGGCACTGTCAGTGCGAACAAAAACACAATAAAGATTATAGGGCAGGAGAGCGATATCCAGGCGCAGGCTTATTTTGTCTATGATTCTAAAAAGGCCGGGGCTGTCACAGTCTCACATTTACGATTTGGTCCGGAAAAAATACGTTCGAGTTATTTGATTGGCACAGGGCAGGCACAGTTTGTTGCCTGTCATCAGGAGGTGTTCCTGGAGCGTTACGAT
>JAYEGM010000115.1:0-12848 GCA_034659075.1 Pseudomonadota bacterium | reverse complement strand
GGGTAAGACCTTTGTGCTGGCATTTAGTGGTGAAGCGGTAGCTGATGAGCACTTTCCTCTGCTTATTCAGGACCTGGCTCTACTCAACAGCCTGGGTGTGCGCCTGGTTATTGTGCATGGCGCCCGGCCGCAGATTGAAAGCTGTCTTAAGCAACGCAAAGTCAGAAGTGAGTATGTCAATGGCTTACGGGTAACGGATGCAATTGCGATGGAGTGTACGCGTGATGCTGTTGGCAGTATTCGCGTGCAGATCGAAGCATTGTTCTCAGCCGGTATAGTAAATTCCCCAATGGCGGGTGCCGGTATTCATGTCGTGTCGGGTAATTTCATCACCGCCTGCCCCTACGGCATCCATGAGGGTGTCGATTATGGCTACACCGGCAAGGTCAGAAAACTGGATAGCGGGGCAATATTGCGCAACCTCGATGCCCGTTCTATCGTAATGCTGTCGCCGTTGGCCTATTCAGTTACTGGCGAGGTGTTTAACATTAATTCTGAACAGGTTGCCACCTATGCTGCTTCGGCCATCAATGCCGACAAATTAATCTTCCTGCTTGATGGCAGGGGCTTGCGCGATGCACGGCGGAAAATTATTCGTCAATTAACGGGGCTGCAGGCAGAAAAACTTCTAAGCTCCCGGCGCAAGCTGGATGCTGAAGCTGAGGTTCATTTGCGGAGTGCAGTTGAAGCAAGCCAGAAGGGCGTTGAAAGGATACATTTGATCACTCCCTGGAGAGAAGGGGCTTTATTGCAGGAACTGTACACACGTGACGGGGCCGGTACACTGGTGACGGCCAACGATTATGAGGTGACACGCCAGGCAGGTATTGAGGACATCGGCGGCATCATCGAGCTGATCCAGCCGTTGGAGCAGCAGGGTCTGCTGGTAAAGCGCTCACGCGAACAGCTGGAGATGTCTATAGAGCAGTTCTATGTAATGGAGCGGGACGGCCTGATAACAGCCTGCGTGGCAGTGATTCCCTATCCTGAAAATGCTATGGCAGAGCTTGCCTGCCTGGCCGTGCACGCAGATTACCGCAAGGCCGGGCGCGGTGATGCGATGCTGAAATTCGCTGAGAATCAGGCGGAAGCACTGGCCATGAAGGCTCTTTTTGTGCTGACCACGCAGGCCTCCCACTGGTTCCGTGAAAGAGGCTTCGAGACCTTGAAGCTGGCAGATTTACCGGTAAAAAGGCGCTCTTTATACAATTATCACCGAAATTCCCGTGTTTATTACCGGTCGCTGAAAAGCTAATTTTCTTCAATTAAGTCGTCATTGCGAGCGGAGCGTGGCAATCTCATGACATATCGCTCAAGTTCCAGGAGATTGCTTCATCACACGTTCCCCGCAATGACAGAAGAAGAATTCTTGTTAAGTTATTGATTTAAATGAAATAAAGTGATTATTCTTACCTGCGTTGAGGCGACGCTGATTAGTCAATGTGTTAATAGCCGGGCCCCCTTGCTTCATGGCAATCGCCAGAGTGGTATGCAAGCCCCTGCTAGGCTAAAATGGCGCGCTCATTCGTATTATCCGGGGATTTGGGTTTGGCTGGAGCAACACTGATTGAACAGGGTATGGATCTAATGCTTTACGGCATGGGAACCGTTTGCGTTTTTCTGACGGTGCTCGTCGTTGTTACCGCCTTGATGTCGGCAATTATCGGGCGCTGGGTACCCGATCAGGAACTGGATGTTCCATCTTCTGCAAAAGATCACCAGGATGTAGACGGCCGCATAGTTGCAATCATTCAGGCTGCACTCGCCAAACACCGTTGCCGCCGGCCATAAAAAAGCTTTTCCAGGATTCCTTCTTACATGACTGAAAACAAGAAACCTTTGGGTATAACGGATGTAGTGTTGCGTGATGGACACCAGTCTCTGCTCGCTACCCGCATGCGCCTCGATGATATGCTACCGATTGCGGAGAAGCTTGATCAGGTAGGATTCTGGTCACTTGAATCCTGGGGTGGAGCAACTTTTGATGCCTGCATCCGTTTTCTAGGTGAGGATCCATGGGTACGAATTCGTGAGCTGAAGGCGGCGATGCCGAATACGCCGCAGCAGATGCTGTTCCGCGGGCAGAATATCCTTGGTTACCGGCATTATGCTGACGATGTGGTCTGCAAGTTTGTAGAGCGCGCAGCAGTCAATGGTGTGGATGTGTTCCGGGTGTTTGATGCGATGAATGACCCGCGTAACCTCGCCACCGCCATCAAGGCCGTTTGCCAGGTAGGAAAACATGCGCAGGGCACACTCTCTTATACGGTTAGCCCGGTGCACAATATCGATACCTGGCTGGATCTGGCACGTGAGCTTGAGGATATGGGCTCAGATTCTATTTGTATTAAAGATATGGCAGGCCTGCTGACACCTTATGCGGGCTATGAACTGGTCACGCGTCTTAAGCAGGCTGTGGATATCCCAATCCACATGCAGTCCCATGCAACGACAGGAATGTCTACCGCTACCGCTTTGAAATGTATCGAAGCCGGTATCGATAATGTTGATACATCAATCTCGTCAATGAGTATGACTTATGGTCATTCACCGACAGAATCTCTGGTTGCAATTCTGAAGGGTGAGGATAGAGATACCGGTCTGGATCTGGATCTACTTGAGGAAATTGCTGCTTATTTTCGCGAGGTCAGAAAAAAATATGCCTGTTTCGAAGGCTCACTAAAAGGTATCGACTCACGAATTCTCGTGGCCCAGGTACCGGGCGGCATGCTGACGAATATGGAAGGCCAGCTGCGCGAGCAGGGGGCAGCAGACCGCTTTGATGAAGTGCTGGAGGAAATACCGAAAGTACGTAAGGATCTCGGCTATATCGCTCTGGTGACGCCAACGTCGCAGATCGTAGGCACCCAGGCGGTCCTTAATGTATTGACCGGAGAACGATATAAAAGTATTTCTCTGGAAACGGCAGGGGTGCTCAAAGGCGAATACGGGGCAACACCCGCGCCGGTCAATAAAGAGTTGCAGCAGCGGGTCCTGGAAGGTGCCGAGCCCATTACCTGTCGACCGGCAGATCTGATCGATGATGAACTGGACAAGCTGGCAGCTGAGCTTGAGAAAATTGCCGGTGAGAAGGGCATTCAGCTGGCAGAGGGCGAAAATGAAATTGATGATGTACTGACCTACGCACTGTTTCCTCAGGTGGGTCTTAAATTTCTCGAAAATCGTGGCAATCCTGATGCCTTTGAGCCTGTACCGACAGGTATAGAGCAGGAAGTCGTTACCAATGAGGCCGGTGAAGAGGTCTACACCGTCACTGTCGAAGGCCAGTCCTATGTAGTCGGTGTGCGAAATGGCGGGGAAATCTCCAGCATAACGCCTGCCGGCAGTACTGAGCCTGAGAGTCGTTCACCGGTGCCTCCACCAGCTGAGGGTAGTGGAACAGGTACCATGACTCAGGCTCCACTGGCCGGTACTATATTCAAACTCCATGTGTCCCCAGGCCATTCTGTCGCAAAAGGTGATGTTGTGATTATTCTGGAAGCGATGAAGATGGAAACTGAGATACGCAGTTCACAGCCGGGTGTAGTGTCCGAAATCTTTGTACGCGAAGGTGATTCTGTCACCGTTGGCGACAATCTGCTGCTGATTAAATAAGGCACTAAGATGGAAAAGCTAATCAGTTTATGGCAGAGCAGCGGGCTGTTTCAGATGGAATTCGGGCAACCCATCATGATGGTGATCGGCTTTTTTCTGTTATATCTCGCCATACGTAAAGGCTTTGAACCTCTGTTGCTGTTGCCGATAGGTTTTGGCGCGATACTGGTGAATATTCCAGGGGCAGGGCTGATGGATGCTCCGCTGATTGAAGCAGGGCTTACTATTTCTCCAGGCGGCTTTCTCTATTATATTTACAGCGTTGGGATCTCTACCGGTGCTTTTCCGCTGATTATTTTCATGGGTGTCGGCGCAATGACTGATTTTGGTCCCCTGCTGGCCAATCCGAAAATGCTCTTTCTTGGCGCAGCGGCACAGTTCGGCATCTTTGCTACGGTACTCGGCGCGGTTGCTGTCAGTGCCATGGGCTGGATTGATTTCAGCATCACTGATGCAGCGGCAATTGGAATCATTGGCGGCGCTGATGGGCCTACCGCTATTTTCGTCGCCAGTAAACTGGCCCCCGACCTGCTCGGGGCGATAGCTGTGGCGGCCTATTCCTATATGGCACTGGTACCTATTATCCAGCCACCTATAATCCGCTTGCTGACCACACATGAAGAGCGTTGCATAGAAATGGTGCAGTTACGCCATGTGTCCCGAACAGAGAAGATAGTGTTTCCATTGTTGCTGCTGGTACTGGTTGCTTTGCTGTTGCCCACGGCGTCGCCTTTACTTGGCATGTTCGCGCTCGGCAATCTAATGCGTGAAAGTGGTGTAGTCGATCGTCTCAGTGATACAGCACAGAACTCTCTAATAAATATTGTCACCATATTCCTCGGCATAGCTGTCGGCTCTAAAATGAGTGCCGAACATTTTCTTAACGTCAAGACACTGGGCATTCTTGCGCTGGGAATAGTTGCTTTCGCCATTGGTACGGCGACAGGTATCCTGATGGCAAAATTAATGAACATGGTCTCAAAGCACAAGGTCAATCCGCTGATTGGCTCCGCGGGTGTTTCGGCCGTACCGATGGCCGCTCGAGTTTCCAACCGTATGGGGCTGGAAGCCAATCCACATAACTTTCTGCTAATGCATGCAATGGGACCCAATGTGGCAGGTGTCATTGGCTCGGCGGTTGCAGCTGGTGTTATGATTGCATTGCTAAGCTGATTCAGTAATTATTTCCCTATAGCAAACACTCTAAGATTTTATTAAATATGCTAAAAGCTCTTTTTTTCTCTATGTTAATGCTGCTAGCAGCCAGTGCCAGTGCATCAGGAATCGCAAAGTTCAAAGGTATGGACGGTGGAAAACCCTATATTCTCAGCCTGGAGTATCTAGATCAAAAGACGTCGCGCATCGATATGGACAGTGAAAGCGATACAACAGGCTATCTATTATTTAATAACCGCCAGGCACAGGTAGTGAGCTCCTACCAGGGGAATACGCTGGTTATGGATCTGGCTAGCATGAACCAGATGGCACAGAGTCTGGGTGTAATGAAAATGCTTGGAATAGATTCTGAAACTCTGCTGGTTCATGTCATCAGCATGAAGGCAACGGGTAAAAAAGAAACTGTCGCGGGGATTAGCGGGGAGATCTATAACATAATCTGGTCAAGAAACAATGTTAAACAGCAGGATGAACTGGTGCTTAGCCGTTCACAGCTGGCATGGGATTATACTGCCGCCTGGATTGACGCCATTGATGTCGTTAGCAAAGCCAGTCCATCGATTAAAATCAAAGGCGATGAACTGATGTCAAAAGTAAAAAAAGATAAACTGGGCATACTTCGTTTCGGCAATCGATTCCAGCTGGTTTCTGCCCGGAGCATGGCCATCAACCCTGCACGTTTTGTTGCACCGGATACCAGCTTCAATATACCGGGTTTAACTGATCTGCTCGGGAACCTTTAATAATATTCCCTTAACAAGGAGATAATAAAATGAAAAAATTAATCACGGCAATCTTTCTGCTCTCACCCGCGGCAGCAGTAGCTCAACAGGGTATGAACCCGGAGATGATGCAGCAGATTCAGGAAATGGCAGCATGCATGGCGACCATCGACCAGAATGAAATTAAAGGGCTGGAGAACGAGTCAAAGAAATTTGAGACAGAAGTGAAAGCACTTTGTAAAAGTGGCAAGCGTGATGAGGCGCAGGAGAAAGCCATAGAATTTAGCAAAAAAGTGTTAAAGTCACCGGCGATGGTAACCATGCGTAAGTGTACCGAGAATGTATCTGGTGCTATGAAGGGGATGATGCCGGATATGTCAGCAGAAAAAATAGCGAAGGATTATAGTGATAAACATGTTTGTGATGAGATTTAGCTTATAGTAGCCCTCTGTTCATAAACAGCATTATTGAGAGTTTTAATATTTAAAAACAACTCACTTAACTGGAGTTTTTAATATGAGAAAGTCGGCAGCACGTACACATATTTCAGGAATCACACTTTTACTGTTTCTTGTGCCTTTTTTATTTTCTAACAATGCCATGGCTGCTTCAGCACAGGAAATTGATGCCAGGGTTGATGCAACTCTGAAGATTTTTCGTGCCCAGATACCTGGGGCGGACCAATACCTCAGTGTTGCCAAGGGTGTTTTGATATTTCCAAGTGTGTTTAGAGCCGGTGTAGGAATTGGCGGGGAATACGGCGAAGGCGCTTTACGGATAAATGGCATGACGGTCGAGTACTGGAGTACTGCATCGGCTTCAATCGGTTTCACCTTCGGCGCTCAAAGCAAATCGCTAATCATGATCTTTCTCGATGAGGCAGAGCTGGTCAAATTTCGTCACAGTGAAGGATGGCGTGCAGGCATCGATGGTTCTGTCGCCTTCGTTGAATGGGGCAAGTCAGAGAATGTAGATACAATGAATACCAAGGATCCCATTCTTGGTTTTGCCTTTGGTAACAAGGGCTTGATGGCTAATGTCGCGCTGGAAGGTTCAAAGTTTATTCTTCTTAATAAGGAATAAATAAAAGTTTCAGGTCAGAAGTTTCAAGTGTCAAGGTTAATAAGAAAAACAAAAAGAAAACCGAAGTCAGATTTCTTGAAACTTCACACTTGAAACTTGAAACTTTATTTTACTTTTCCCGCTGCCTTCATTCTTGCACCTTCTGCTTCGATAACTGACTTGAAGGCGAGGTAGTACTTCATGATATTGGCAACGTAGTTTACGGGTTCGCTACTGGTGTAACGCCGTGTTACATCTTCCACATTAGAAAACCACTTGTTCGGGTTCTTTCCCAGTTTTTTAGCCTTATTCCGCATCTTAGTTATTTTTGCCGGGCCTGCATTGTAGGCGGCCAGTGTAAAGGCCAGTTGCTCAACCGGTGCTATTCCGGGGTCAGAGAAATACCTTGATCGCAGAAATGCCAGGTACCTGGTTGCTGCGTGAATATTCTTATCATAGGATTTGCCGACACCTGTAATTTTTATATTTTTGTCTGCTGCGGTCGAGGGCTTTATCTGCATGACACCTACGGCACCATGATTACTTTTCATTTTCTGGTTCAGCTTTGATTCCTGGTAACCCAGCGCCGCCAGCATGACCCAGTCAATATTGTATTGTTTGCCATATTTCATGAATGACTTCTGATATTCATGGAGTCGTTTTATTGCGCCATCTTTGACCGGGTTATCGATCCATTTTGTATTTTTGTAATAGCGGTTGAACAAAATATTGCCGTGTTTTGTGCCTTGTTTATAGCCTCTGAGAAATAGATTTAATTTATAGGCTAAATCATCATTGTCCTTCCTGACTGCCCAGGCGATTTGACTACCGGCGCTAATTGCGGCACTGGTTTCGGGGACGATGTTTTTAAGTGTGTGTGACCAGAGTTCAGCGATGTGACTGTCAACTATCGTGTATTGATAGATCCCGGCATTCACCATTTGTAATAAATCTTCGCTGGCAAGATTTTCATCCGCTTCTATGATATTAATGGCCGGTTTATTCTCTTGTTGCAGCTCATCGCTTAGATGTTTTAGATGAGTGTAATAGCTGCTGCCTTTAACTACGTACACGGTCTTTCCTGCGAGTTGGGCAGCGGTAAGTGGTTTCTCCGCATCTTTGTGACGAACCAGCAATTCTGCGATGTTTGCCCGGTAAGGCGTAGTAAATTCGACTTTTTTACTGCGTACGTCGGTGATAGTCATGCCCGCTGCGATGATGTCACCTTTACCACTCAGTAAAGCAGGAATAAGCTGATCAAAGGGCTGGGCAATGAAGAAAAGGTGATATTTTTTTTCTGCTTTAAGGCCTTTATTGAGATAAGTCTCAAAAGACCTCATCATTTCATATTCGAGTCCAGCCTGCTTGCCTCCAATCAGAAAGTAATTGGTGGCATTGTAATTCACCAGAACTCTTATGGCACGTTTGCCAGCTCTTATCGGGTCGACAGTGCGCTTTTGCAGTATCAGCTCACTTTCTTTTCCCATCATGGCGGTTTCATCAGCTGAGGGCTGAGCAGAAAACCCGGCCTGGAATGATGCTAGAAGAAAGAGAGTGGTGATTTTTGCTATATATTTAATGCAGTTAATTTTAATCATAAAATGCGAACTGATGAATTGATCAGAGGTTCTTTAGTCAGGTAAGTCCATTATTTTGTCTTGACCTCTTCATTTTTCCGGGCTTCAGCGGCCTTTTGTACAAGATAATTAACGACTTTAAATTGCTCTTTTACACCACCCGGGGTTTTTGTGCTAACAAGGTAACGTCCATCAACGATGATTGAGGGGACACCCGTTATTCCGTAGCGTTTAGTCATGATGCCAGCCTGGCGACTAAGAGAATCAACACTGAAGGAATTATAAGCATCGAGAAATTCCTTTCTGTCAACACCCTGAGTGGCGATAAAGTCTGCGATCTGATCTTTTGTCATAAGGCGTTTTTTCTTGACATGCATTACGCTCATTATTGCATGGTGCAGTTTTTCTGACTGGTCAAGCGCATCAAAGGCATAGTATGCGCGAGCATGAGGAATCCAGTTTTCGCGAAAAATTGCGGGCATACGAACGAACTCAGCATTAGCTGGCATGCTTTCCTTACGCCATTTATTTAATGGTGCTTCCAGGTTAAAACAATGCGGACAGCCGTACCAGAAGACTTCTCTTACTTCAATTTTGTCACCGGTGCTAACCGGGAAAGGTTTGCTGTATCTTGTATATTCAACCCCTTCAGAATATTCTTCGGCCATTAAAAGGCCTGGATAGAGGGCGATAGTAAAAAGAAGAAACAGGATTTTTTTCATTTTCATTCCAATATTTTTGGGGTTAGTTATATACGATATTCAATTATGTCTGTTTGTGCTGTAATGCCTGTAACAATTTTTCATGTATACCAGCAAAGCCGCCATTGCTCATGACCAGAATATTGTCTCCGGGTTTACTCATGGCAATCACTTCATCGACTAGCATATCAATATCGGTATGAATGGCAAGTTCCGTTGAGTGGCTGTTATTTTGCCCGGCCAGGTCCCATTCCACATCTTCAGGCTGATAGATGAAAATGCTGTCTGCCTGTTGTAATGAGTTAATCAGTGTGTCTTTGTGTACGCCCATTCTCATCGTATTGGAACGTGGTTCGAGAATAGCGAGAATTCTTTTATCTGCACAATGCTTGCGCAGGCCCTGCAGGGTGGTGGCGATAGCCGTCGGGTGGTGGGCAAAGTCATCATATACCGTGACATTATTGACAGTACCCCGGATTTCCATTCGTCGCTTAACATTCTTAAATGCATTTAAAGCATCAATCGCCTTGCCGGGTGCTATGCCTGCATGTGCGGCGGCAGCAATAGCAGACAGGCCGTTGGCCGCGTTATGTGCTCCTATCAGAGGCCAGCTCAGCGTGCCCTGCGGGATGTTTTTGTGCAAAACATCAAAGCTTGTAAAGTCTTCAGCTGAATTAGCGATCTGCCAGTCACAATCAGCTGAGTCCGACAGGCTGAAATATGTTTTCTCCGACCAGCAGCCTTTATTGATGACATCGGGCAGAGATGAATCATCGGCATTGATGACCAGCTGCCCGGAGCCGGGTATCGTGCGTATCAGGAAGTGAAACTGCTGCTTGATCGCCTCGAGATCGGCAAAAATGTCCGCATGATCAAATTCAAGGTTGTTCAGAACCAGGGTTTTCGGGTGGTAGTGGATAAATTTTGAGCGTTTGTCGAAGAAGGCGGTGTCGTATTCGTCCGCTTCGATAACAAAGTATTTTCCGCCTCCTGCACGTGCAGAGATGCCAAAATTCTGCGGTATTCCACCAATCAGAAAGCCCGGTTGCTTGCCTGCATCTTCAAGTATCCAGGCCAGCATGCTGCTGGTCGTAGTCTTGCCATGGGTGCCGGCAACCGCCAGCACATGACGGCCGCGTAAGAAATGTTCAGCCAGCCACTGTGGGCCGGAGATATAGTTCATATCCCGTTCAAGTACTGTCTCAACTTCCGGGTTGCCGCGGGACAGGGCATTACCGATAACGACGATGTCAGGCTCTGTATCGAGGTTTTTTGCATCATATTGGCTGATTTTGATGCCCAGCTGTTCCAGCTGTGTACTCATCGGCGGGTAGATATTGCTGTCTGAACCGGTGACGGTAACACCCATATCTCTTGCCAGGACCGCAATGCCACCCATGAACGTGCCGCAGATACCGAGAATATGTATATGCATGGTGTTTACTTTGCTATTTCCATCTGCAGTTCACTGGCAAACAGCATCATTATGCTGAGGCCGACAATCATCTGCGTGATAACAGTCATCAGTATGGCTTTGCCCCGACTGCAGTCCAGTGAATTGCGGTAGATGTGGACCATTACTATAAATGACCAGATAGCGAGAACGATGACAGCAAATAGCGGAAGAGTGGCCTGTTTCTGAGCTTCTTCGGGCATCGACAGCAGCCAGCTGCGAAAAGGCCAGACAACCAGTTGTATCAAAACACTGGTACCGTAGATAGCAGTCAATGTCTGTAGCGCCCGTTCCTGTTTCTGGTTTAATGCCAGTACACCCCATACGGTTGCTGTCAGAATGGCAACCTGGGCCAGGGCGAAAATCAGCCTGCCGCCGAAGTCATCGTTCATCTGGTCACCGAGTATGGCTGTGACGATGAGTAATAATCCACTAATGATCAGCAGGTTTTGTGAAGCGGGCAGGTCCTGCGGGCCACGCCGCAACCGTATCAGGTCAAAGAAAATAAGAAGTAGTGAATTCACAGGGCCAGTGTATTGTCTGTTGGGTTGAGCATGGTGGTCATGAGAGAATAAGCCCTTTTCTGAATTGACTTATTCCTGATCAGGAACACTATGAATTATAAAGAGACATTTTATATCGAGAGTGCGGGTGAGTTAAAGGCATTCTGCACAGAATTGCAAAAAGGCAGCTGGATAGGTGTGGACACAGAATTTATGCGCGAGCGTACCTATTACCCGGAACCCTGCCTGATCCAGCTATCCGGTGGCGCTGGCATTGCCTGTGTGGATATTGTCAAAATTAAGGATCTTGCGCCGCTAAAAGAAGTACTGCTACGCAATGATATCGTCAAACTGATGCATTCCTGCAGCCAGGACCTGGAAATATTCCATCTTTTATTTGATGAAATACCGCCCAATATCTTCGATACACAGGTGGCAGCTGCCTTTATTGGTAAGGGTGACCAGCTTTCCTATGCGGCTTTGGTCGAAGAGTTTTGTGATGTGAAGCTCACTAAAGCACATACCCGGGCACGCTGGTGCAATCGTCCATTATCAGCGGAAGAGATTTATTACGCTGAAGATGATGTTCGTTATCTGCCTGATATGCATGATTCCCTGGCTGCAGAGCTTGAGCGGCTGGGTCGCCGACAGTGGTTTGATGAAGAAATGCAGGGAATCTCGAATACCACGGTGTTTGCTATAAATGTAAATAATGCCTGGCAGCGTATGAACGCTTTGAAACGGATGGCTGGCAGACAACTTGCTGCGGCTAAAGCATTGGCCGGCTGGCGTGAAGGCATGGCCCAGTCAAGAGATAAACCACGAAGCTGGATACTGGCTGACAAGGTGCTGGTAAACATCGCTATCACGCTACCTGAAACTAAAGCTGAATTAGCATCAATCGAAGGTGTGACTGATGGGCTGCTGAAGCACCGGGGTGATCGGCTGCTGTCGATAATCAGGCAATCTGCAGAACACGATGAGTCGGAGCTACCGGCAGGCCCGGGTCGACCTGATACCAGGGAGAAGTCATTAAAGCAGGAGCTGGCAAAAATTCTCGATGCAGCGGCGGAAAAAATGGACTTGCCGGCTTCCTTGCTCGCCACACGTAAAAATCTCACGGAAATGATACATGGGGACAGGGAGCTGGCTGTTTTTAAGGGCTGGCGGTCTGAGGCAGTCGGGCAGGAATTGCTGGATTATTTAAAACGCACTAATCCGCTCAAATAACCAGAATGAAGAAAGGCCGCCGATAGAATAAATCGCTGCTGTTTCAGACCAGTCCAGCAACTTCGGTAGTTTTAACTTATGCAGCAAATAACCGAGAGATAGAACCGTAGCAACAAATATTAACTGTCCCAGTTCTACACCTACATTGAAAAAAACCAGGGCCAGCGGAATGGCCTGCTGCGGTAAACCCACTTCAGCCAGCGCACCGGCAAAACCGAAACCGTGCAGCAGGCCGAATACAAATGCGACCATCCACGGCCAGCGTGCAGCAGCGCCTTTTCTTCCCTGTTTACCATGGACTATTTCGACAGCCAGGAACAGAATGCTTAAAGCAATGACGGCTTCTACCGGTGCCTGGGGAACATTTACAAAACCCAGCGTGGCACCGGCCAGGGTAAGGCTATGAGCAAGTGTAAAGGCCGTGATAGTCCATAACAGGCGTCGCTTGCCGTTAACGATAAGCAGCAGGGCAAAGACAAATAACAAATGATCCACACCCATTAGAATATGGGTAATACCTAACCAGGTATAGGTCGCAATAATTTGCATCGAGCCTGGCCTGGCTGGAATCTTAAATGACTCTTTTGTCGGCGTAAGCAGTACAGACTGTGAGCTGCCATCAATAAATTCCAGCCGCAGCAGGACATCGGTATTGGTCGTTTTTAAACCGCTGATTGAAAGTGTTTTTTCTAAAAGCCCCCCTTCACAAGCTACTATCCAGCGCTGTAGATAAGCACTATTGACTAACTGGCTATTCGGCTGAGTAATTTCTATACAGTTTTCCGGCAGCTGCGCACGTAAGCTTAATT
>JAYEGM010000114.1:0-12848 GCA_034659075.1 Pseudomonadota bacterium | reverse complement strand
GTGATCTTGATCGATCGATTGCATTCTATACCGAAATACTCGGTATGAAATTGCTGCGCCGCAAGGACTATCCAGGCGGCAAGTTTACCCTCGCTTTTGTTGGTTATGGAGACGAGACCGACCACACTGTCATCGAACTGACTCATAACTGGGAGTCGGACCACTATGACCTCGGTGATGGTTTTGGACATATCGCACTCGCGGTAGAAGATGCCGCCGCAGCCTGCGCCGCTATTCGCCTACAGGGTGGCAATATTGTTCGCGAAGCAGGCCCGATGAAGCATGGAAGTACCGTTATCGCATTTGTTGAAGACCCGGATGGCTACAAAATCGAGTTGATAGAGCGCAGCTGATTCAAACCTGAAAACAAAAAAGATATCTCTCGCGGAGTTCGCAGAGAACGCGGGGAGGTCAAAATACTCTCTTTTTGTTTTAAACCATTAAAAGGTAAAAGAGTTTTTTGCTTTTGATTTCCCCGCGATCCCCGCGAGAGACAATCTTTTGATTCTAAGGTTTTTAGCAATTTATGGCTGATGCTGTCACAACCCTGTAATAATTAACTGCTATCATTACCAACTATTTGCTATAAAATCCTCCACCATGCAGAAAAAAATCCTTGTCATTGAAGACGAAGTCGCCATCCGCGATATGATCGCGTTTGCTCTGGAAAGCGAAGGCTTTCAGGTGACGGGTGTTGAGAATGGCAAAGAAGCCAGTAAAATGATTTCTGATTCTGTTCCTGACCTGATGCTAATTGACTGGATGCTGCCAGGCATCAGCGGACTGGAACTGGTACGCGGGTTTCGCCGTTCAGCAGCAACACGCACTGTACCCATCATCATGCTGACCGCGCGCAGTGATGAAAATGACCGGGTTGATGGTCTCGATTCCGGTGCAGATGACTACATAACAAAACCTTTTTCTACACGCGAATTACTGTCACGAATCTCGGCGCTGCTGCGGCGGTCAGAGGCTTTTGAAGGTTCTATGCAGCCGTTGCAGGCAGGAGAAATATCTCTCAACCCTGCCTCACACGAATTAACCATAGGAGGGCAAACAGCCAGCCCCGGACCCACTGAGTACCGTCTGCTATTGTTCCTTATGCAGCACCCCAACCGTGTCTATTCACGCAGTCAGCTACTGGATTATGTCTGGGGTGAAAACATCTATATTGAAGAAAGAACGGTAGATGTCCATATATTGCGCCTGCGTAAACTGCTTAAACAGTTCAAGGTCGATGACATGCTGCAAACAGTCCGTGGTACCGGCTACCGTTTTAGTGTTAATACTAAAGGACCCCTCAATTAATCCATGAATATTCATCTTGCACCCCAAATCATCCATCTCTGCGTTAAGAATCTTCGCAATAGCTAGCTATTAGTGCAATCCTTGCCTTGATATGAACCATTTGGAATACAATCTGATCTATCCAGAGTTAATTGAGGGGCCCTAAACATGAATAAATTCTGGTCTCAGGAAATCTGGCGCCTGGTATTGGTTATTGCTACCGGTGTCGTAGCAGGTCTGCTGACATCACAGCTCTGGCCAGCTATCGCCATTGCACTGCTGGCATACAGTGGCTGGTTATTACATTATCTGTTCCAGCTCAACCGCTGGATCCAGAAAGGTCTGAAACGCTCGGAGGCCCCGATTGCAAGTGGTGTGCTGGAAAATATTATTTCAAATATCTACCGCCTTAAAACCAACAGGAAACGTGGCAAGAAAAGGCTGGCCCAGCTGCTTGGCCAGTTCAGAGCATCTGCGGAAGCACTACCTGATGCTACAGTTATTCTAACGACATCAGGTGAAATTCAGTGGCTCAATGAAGCAGCTGAAAACCTGCTTGGCCTGCAAACTCAGCGTGATTTAGGTCAGCGAATTGACAACCTGCTGCGCGACCCTGAATTTCGAAAGTTCCTCTTTGCAAAGAACCGGAAGGAGGAGCTGCAAATTACCTCACCGCTAGATAAATCAGTAATATTTTCCTGCCGACTGATCAATTATGGAAAAGAAAACCTGTTGTTGACGGTGCGTGATGTGAGCGTACGGGAACGTGTTGATCGTGTGCGACGTGAATTTGTTTCGAATGCCTCACATGAATTACGCACACCGTTGACAGTTATGCGCGGTTACCTGGAAGTAATGTCTACAGACAAAAAGTGTTCGGGTGAGGTGCAGGAAAAGATGCGTATTGTTCTTCAACAAACCACACTGATGGAATCGATTATCAATGAAATGCTGAGCCTCTCCCGTCTGGAAAATTCTACGTTGGGCCCTGATGAAGGAGATATGGTCGATGTCGCGGCACTGCTGCAAACACTCACAACTGATGCCGTTCAGTCTGGCAAGGCACTACCTGGGCAAATCACCGTGAGCGCTGACGACAGACTTTGCTTAAAGGCAATGCAGCCGGAAATAATAAGCGTTTGCAGTAATTTATTGTATAACGCCCTGCAACATAACCCTGATCAGACATCTGTCGAATTACAGTGGTTCTCCAGTGGTTCCGGTGCGCCATGCCTGGTAGTCAGTGATGATGGAGAGGGCATTGAACAGCGCCACCTGAGTCGCCTGACAGAACGCTTCTACCGGGTGGATTCGAGCCGTACGCGTGAATCCGGGGGCACCGGTCTCGGACTGGCTATTGTCAAACATATCATTCAGCGTCATGGTGGACGCATAGACATCTCCAGTACACCCTCAGTCGGCTCATCATTTACCTGTTGTTTTGCCGCGTCTCGTGCAGTTGTATGTAACAAAAGTAGATAGCAGCCCTCTAAACAACTCGTCATTGCGAGGAACACAGTGACAAAGAAAATCTCTATGGCCCTGATCATACTCAAACAGATTGCCACACTACGTTCGCAATGACGCTGCCTTTGATTTAATAAGGCGTCCTTTAGCCTTTAGCCTTTAGCCTTTAGCCTTTAGCCTAAATATTTTCCCATGTCATAATCCTGTAACAATAAACACCTAAAATATCACTCAGTAACAAGGGTTCTGATCCTGATAATGGGATCAGGCTTACAACTATTTCTTCTGGAGTTTTCTACATGAATAAGTTTTTAACACGTACTATAAGCATCGCAGCAGCAATAGGCAGCATTACGGCTGCAAATGCGGCTGGCCGCGACACAGTAAACATTGTTGGATCGTCTACCGTATACCCCTTTGCCACTGTGGTAGCAGAGCGTTTCGGGCGCTCAACTGACTTTAAAGCCCCAAAAATTGAATCAACAGGCTCTGGTGGCGGACTTAAACTTTTCTGCAAGGGTGTCGGTGTCAGCACACCTGACATCACCAATGCATCCCGTCGCATCAAAAAATCCGAGTATGACCTGTGTCAAAAGAATGGTGTTAACGAAATCACCGAAGTACTGGTCGGCTTTGATGGCATTGTTATTGCCAACGCAAAAAGTGCAGCGCTTTTTGAACTGACACGTAAAGATATCTATATGGCGCTGGCCAAAACCGTTCCCGGTGCAGATGGCAAATTAATTTCCAACCCGAATAAAACATGGAAAGATGTCAACGCGAAACTGCCTGCCACCAGGATCGAAGTACTGGGACCACCTCCTACCTCCGGTACACGTGATGCATTTGCTGAACTGGCACTCGGCGGTGGAGCGAAACAGATTGCCGACCTCAAGGCCCTGCGTGGCATGAAGGCAGATAAGGCTGATGAGATCAAAGCCATGATGGCTAAACTGGGTATACCTTCCGGAGTCTATGACGCCATTATGGAGAAGAAAGGTAAGGCGCCAAAAGGTAAATCTATCTTCAAAGCGGTTGCATATGCAGTACGTGAAGATGGTGCCTATATCGAAGCGGGTGAAAACGACAACCTGATCGTTCAGAAACTGGTGGCTAATCCTGATTCACTGGGGATCTTTGGCTACAGTTTTCTGGAAGAGAACGGCGACAAAGTACAGGGCTCGAAAATTGACGGTGTAGCTCCGACCTTCGATTCAATTGCTGAAGGCGGCTATCCCGTATCACGTCCGCTGTACTTCTATATCAAGAATGCCCATGTTGGCAAAATACCGGGCATTCAGGAATACGCCGCCGCTTTTGCATCAAATAAAGCCATGGGTGAAGATGGCTACCTGCCTGAAAAAGGGCTCATCCCACTTAGCAGCAAAGAGCTGAAACAGGTTCAGGATGACATCAAGACACTTAAGTTACTAAAACTGTAATAATTGCAATAATATAACTATTGCTACTAGCTATGCCGCAATTTTATTATGATGCGCGGCATAGTTTTTTTTAACTTCTGAGACAAGCATGCAAACATCAATAATCTTTCTGGCACTGGTCATCCTTTCTTTGATCAGTTTCGCACTGGGTCACAAACGATCACATAAAGTGGCGCTGGGTCATGGTGGTATAAAGGCTCTACACAGCCTGCCCAGACATTACGGTTACATGGCGGCTCTGTGGGCAGGTCTGCCGGCTCTGCTAATACTGGTCCTGTGGATAATTGTTGAAGACAAAGTATTATTGAGTCTTGTTATACAAAGCTTGCCAGCTAGCCTGCAGTCTATGCAGGAAAGCCAGCTAGGGCTTTACTACAACCAGATCGTCAGTTTCGCCACCGGTAGCATCGACAGCACACAACTCGCTGAGGAGCAGGTGGTTGCTGCTTCCTATTACAACTCGCTAGTCTCTACCGCTGGCTTTATCAAAAGTGCGCTGGTTTTTGTTATTGCCACCCTTGGCGCTGTGCTGGCCATTCAGCGCATCAGCCCTGAATTTCGCGCACGCAATAATGTTGAAAATATCTTCAAGTGGATTCTCTTCAGCTGTTCCTTTATTGCTGTATTGACGACAGCAGGAATCATATTTTCCGTACTGTTTGAAGCGGTACGCTTCTTCCAGGCTATCCCTGTCGTGGATTTCCTTTTTGGGCTGGAATGGAGCCCGCAGATGGCGATTCGGGCTGACCAGGTAGCCGCATCCGGCTCATTTGGCTTTGTTCCATTATTAGTCGGCACCCTGCTAATTACTGCGGTGGCCATGTTTATTGCTGTACCTGTCGGCCTGATGTCAGCCATCTATATGTCCGAGTATGCGACGAGACGCTTTCGTGCAATAAGCAAACCGGTACTGGAAATACTGGCTGGCGTACCAACCGTTGTTTATGGGTTTTTTGCCGCACTGACTGTTGCACCATTCATACGCAGGCTTGGCGAATCGTTCGGCCTCAGTGTGACATCAGAAAGCGCCCTTGCCGTTGGCCTGGTGATGGGTATTATGATCATTCCATTTGTCATGTCTCTGTCTGACGACATTATCAATGCCGTGCCCGATTCCATGCGCGAAGCTTCCCTGGGTCTGGGCGCGACGATGAATGAGACGATACGTAAAGTACTGCTGCCTGCCGCCTTACCGGGCATCGTTGGTGGAATTCTTCTTGCCGTTTCACGTGCCATCGGCGAAACCATGATCGTCGTCATGGCCGCCGGCCTGTCGGCAAAACTGACGATTAACCCATTGGAAGCCGTCACCACGGTGACCGTACAAATCGTCACCCTGCTGGTCGGAGATCAGGAATTCGACAACCCTAAAACTCTGGCTGCTTTTGCCCTCGGCCTGGCCTTGTTCTTTATCACCTTGACGCTGAATATTTTTGCTCTGCATATCGTCAGGAAATACCGTGAACAGTATGAATAAACAATACACATTCAAAAATACCGCTGTCATAGAGGCTTCCCTAAAGAAGCGCTACGCACGCGAAAGAAGATTCCAGTTGTACGGACGACTCGCGGTGTTGACAGGGTTTGTTTTTCTGTTCCTGATGCTGGTAGATATTGTCAGCAAAGGAACACCTGCCTTTACCCAGGGCTTAATTCAAGTTTCCATAAACTTTGATCCTGAAATACTGGGGATAAAAGCAAATCCCTCTGCAGAAGAATTATGGAATGCAGATTATAATGCCGTCATCAAAAAAAGCTTGCGTGAAATGTTTCCGGATGTCGAAGGGCGAAAGCAGAAACGCCAACTTTACCGCCTGATCAGTATTGGTGCCGAATATGATTTACGCGATTACCTCATTGCCCATCCCGAGGAAATTGGGGAAAAAAAGGGGATCTGGTTACGTGCACATTCTGAAGCAGACAGCTATCTAAAAGGACAGGTATCAAAAGAAACGCCCGAATCAGATCGAAGGGTGAAAGATATTCAGATAGTCTGGCTCGACAGCCTGCAGGAAGAAGGACGGACCACCACCCGCTTCAACACCACGTTCTTTACCGCAGGCGATTCCAGGGAACCAGAGCTGGCCGGCATCAGGGCCGCTCTGTACGGTTCCTTCTTTACCCTGCTGGTGACCTTTATGCTGTCTTTTCCCGTTGGTGTCCTGGCCGCCGTATACCTGCAGGAATTTGCACCACGTAACCGCCTAACCGATATTATAGAAATTAATATCAATAACCTGGCCGCAGTACCATCCATCATATTCGGTCTACTCGGTCTTGCGGTATTCATCAATTTCTTTGAACTGCCACGTTCAGCGCCGCTGGTGGGTGGTATCGTGCTGGCACTGATGACCTTGCCGACAATCATCATTACTTCTCGTACCGCGATCGGGGCGGTTTCACCCTCTATACGTGAAGCGGCACTGGGTATAGGCGCATCAAAAATACAAACTATCTTTCACCATGTACTACCCGTTGCAATGCCCGGCGTTTTGACCGGGGCAATCATTGGTATGGCGCAGGCTCTGGGTGAATCGGCACCTCTGTTAATGATAGGCATGGTAGCTTTTATCATGGATGCACCCGGCAGCGTTACGGACCCGTCAACGGTGCTACCGATACAGGTCTATCTGTGGGCCGATAGCCCGGAACGCGGTTTTATGGAAAAGACCTCTGCCGCTATCATGGTACTGATGGGCTTTTTGATAATTATGAATGCGCTGGCTATTTACCTGCGTAAACGATTTGAACTAAAGTGATGGAACGGAATGAAAACATGCAGGCTGTATTGATGAATGAAAATAACGTGAGCAGCAAACTAACCGAGGGCAAAGTCGAGGACTTGCGTGAATGTGATATACGTGAATCTGCCAAAGTCCGGGAATACGAAACCATTGGTGAACCGTTCACCGACAATGCCAAAATTTGTGCGCGTGACGTGAATGTCTACTATGGTGACAAGCAGGCGATTATTGACGTTTCGCTGGACATAGGTCGCAACGAGATTACCGCCATGATTGGCCCATCAGGCTGTGGAAAATCTACTTTTTTACGCACAATGAATCGAATGAACGATATCATTCCTGATTGCCGGTTTGAGGGCAACATCAAGCTTGACGGTGAGGATATTTATGATAAGGAAATGGATACCGTACTGCTGCGTGCCCGTGTCGGCATGGTTTTTCAGAAGCCGAATCCGTTTCCAAAATCGATTTATGAGAACGTGGCCTACGGGCCGCGCATCCACGGCCTGGCGCAAAACAAAGCCGAGCTGGATGACATAGTAGAAAAGAGCCTGCGTCGCGCCAGCCTGTTTGATGAAGTCAAAGATCAGCTGGAGAAACCAGGCACGGGCCTGTCAGGAGGTCAACAGCAGCGCCTTTGTATCGCCCGAGCAATTGCTGTCGGTCCAGAAGTAATCCTGATGGACGAACCCTGTTCAGCCCTTGATCCCATTGCCACTGCCAGCATTGAGGAGCTAATGGATGAATTAAAGGAAAAATTCACTATCGTCATCGTTACCCACTCCATGCAGCAGGCGGCACGGGTGTCTCAGCGGACTGCCTATTTCCACCTTGGTAAAGTGATCGAAGTTGGTGATACTAAAGAGGTGTTCACCACGCCAAAGCATGAGTTAACTGAAAATTATATTACCGGCCGCATCGGTTGATGTATCCGGCTTAAGGAGCAAAAAAAATGGAAAATCTACACATCGATCAACATATTTCCAGAAAATATAATGAAGAACTCGAAGGCCTGCGCAACAAAGTTATGATCATGGGCGGCATGGTTGAAAAGCAGTCCAGGAATGCACTTGAGGCACTGATAAAAGGTGACAGCAAGCTGGCGGAAACCGTCGCCACTTCAGACTACCGTGTTAATAGCATGGAAGTTGAGATTGATGCAGAATGTACAGACATCCTTGCTCGCAGACAGCCTGCTGCCAGCGATTTACGTATGATAATCACGGTTATTAAGACCATCACAGATCTTGAACGGATTGGAGATGAGGCTGAAAAAATAGGGAGGTTTGCATTAAAACTGGCCAATAACCAGGAACCACAGTCTTACTATTCTGAGCTGCATCACCTCGGCGAGCACGTTATCGAGATGCTGCATGGTGCACTTGATGCCTTTGCCCGTATGGATGTTGAGGCAGCAGTCAGGGTGGCCGGACGCGACCCGGAAATCGATCAGGAATTTGAAGCACTGACACGTATGCTGATTACCCACATGATGGAGGATCCACGCGAAGTGAAAAACGTGTTGCGGCTGAACTGGTGTGCGCGTTCACTGGAGCGCATCGGTGATCATTCCGCCAATATCTGTGAATACGTGATCTACCTGGTCAAGGGGCATGATGTACGACACGTCCGTCTGGAGCAGATACAGGAGCAGTACATTCAGAAAAAATAAGGGCTGGCTGAGAGGCTAGTGAGGAAAAAAAGAGGGGGGAGGTAAGTTTTAATACATGGCTTTGGTTAAATCCATTGTAGGTTGGGCTTCATTATTCTGCCCAGCCTACGACTACGGATAAAAGAAAATTCAAATTGCCATACCGGTAAGCAACAACATGACGAAAAGGGTAGGCAAAAACATTTGAGAAGAGGCTGACGGGGAACATTAGTTAACTGGATTAAAAACCATGCCCCGCCATTTTGAGTAGGCGCCATGTGCCCCGCAGAGATACTCTTCTTCACCATAATATTCAATGATATCTCCGTAGTTAATCTGATGCGTTCCCGCATTCAGCTTCATCACTACGTCGGGACAGTAAACAGCCCAGGGCTGTTTGTAACATTTGCAAATCAGTTCGCCCTGTGAAAAAGGAAATTTACCTGAGCTTACTTCATTACCGTTAATACTGATTCGGTACGGAGACTGACCCTCACGTTCCGTCTGTGCAAGGAGTTCTATCTGGTAGATACCGGACTTACCTGGGAAGGAAGTCTTGCAGGTGCCACTACCGCTGCCCACTGTTAGACCCAGCCCCCCATCGCGATTGGTCCAGTTAGATGTGCATTGGAAGTCATTAAAGGCATCAAGGTTGACCGTCGTCGCTGTTAGAGGCTGATTGCTGTCGTCACCCACACCGCTACTAGTGCTCTCCCCGGACTGATTGCACGCTGCGAGCATCATGGCAGTAAACGCGAAAACAGCGACTTTACAAGATAACTTCCTGTTTTTATTAATAATTACCATCAATAACATCCATAAGTAATGAATAATACTTAAAATTAAGTATATCTTCTGTTGTAGAGAACATTTGCCAGTACGAGAATTAAAATGCTGGCACATAGTTGAGCAAGGAGGCGAACATAAAAAATGTGCCTCTGCTTGTATGGAAACCGGCAATGCTCAGAAAGGGTATTTGCAATACGCGATATTCTAATAAATGCACTTTATTTAATCAACTCGTTGAACAGTGTTATCCAGAGATTGCAAGTTTGATAGCTGTCCCGGCGGCCCCCATTGGCAGTGCAGCACAAGCTTCACATTGGGCATCCGGTTTTCCTCCTAATACCCAGCACGGGCCTATTGTACAGAAAACAACCTGCACGACCATTCCGGGTTACTGGCTTGGTATGCGGTTGTACGTCGTCAGAATATTACAGACCAACGTTAACCTTATTCATGTGTTGCATCGATCGGTTGAACACGCTGCCGAAAACAGTTATTTTTGTTATTTCAGATGTGGTCTGAATTTGTCATCAATGCTGTCAGGCCACACCTGAGCTAATACTCCTTAGTCCCTGGTCTTTTATTTGATTCTAATCTACCCATGAAGGGTGAAGTCATCATCAGGGGTGCCCATAAACCTCTTCCACTCTGCCAATTTCCTGTTGTTTTATTTCTTCTGACCAGGACAATTCTTCTGCAAGCAGGTTAGCTATTTTTTCCAGTATTGGTTTGCCAGGGTGTCCCGCCGATCCGATGCCGGTACGGCGAAATACTATATCCTGTAAACTAAATGCCATCTCGCTTCTGACGCTGTAAATTATTTCTGCCGCATTTACCGGCGGCTCCGGCACTATTTGTTCTGCCAGTTCCGGATGTTCATCAATCATCTTTAAGATCTCGATATATTTTATACCATATCTTTGCTTGAGGTAGTCTATTGAACCCTTCTCTATAGCTGGCATTGAGGGGGCGTCCTGTTGCAGCCTGCTTTGTTCAGTATTACCATCAGCCAAACCCGCAAGCAGCGGCTCCTCGCTAAGTTTTTTATATTCACGACCCAGCTTTTTCGTTAGCTTTTTTACCAGCATGTCGGCAACTGGCAGTGCAGTGGTAAATTTAACACCCGTCACACTGATCAGCCCTGCAGGACCCGCTTCTTTATCGTGATCAATGATTAAAGGCTGGTCGAGCAATTGAACTCCCGGTCCAGCGCTACCCGCTTCAGCCGGCAGCAGCCCATGCTGAACAAAGATGATATCGCTCAATTTCAGTCCGGCGTCAGGATATAGCACATTCAACTGCAGGATAAATTTGCTTAGATCATCGTTACTAACCTGGCACTCATCCGGCTTGCCTGAATAGCCCCTGTAGGCCGTCCCAATTAGTGTGCTGCCCCGCCACGGTACAAAGAAGAACTCCCTCCCCCCATCCTGCCCCTCTGCCATTTTAATATCGCTGCATGTTCCAGCCGAAACACCCACTGCATAATCCGGAAAAAACTGTTTTTTGACAATAATATTAAAAGCCAAAGCCCATACCGGATTTCCTGCTCCCGGGCTTTGTGTCAAACCGGGTTTCATTAAACCTGCCCACGGGCCTCGTGCATCAACAACATATTTAGCAGAAATATTAAAACTTTTATTCACCAGGGAATCTTTTGCTGAAATGCCAGTAATTCGGTTATTCTGCAGCAAATATCTTTCAGCTTTTACATAGTTTGCTACACAGCCTCCATTTGCGTCAGCTGACAGGATGAAGTCCAGTGTCAGCCTTTCTGTATTCAGAGCAATGGCATCCTGCCAAAATGCTGCGCCGGTAACATCATCAGAAAGCCCTGTTATAATTGACTCGAATTTGCTGCGAGACAGCAGCCCTCCATTTGCTATACGCTGGCTATCTGCAAGGCCGCGATTTCTATCCCAGCTGATAATATTATTCATCATCAGCGCAACCCCCAAAACCAGGCGGCTTCTCATAAAGCGTTTGCTGGTTGCGATGACACAAGGCAGGGGAACGACTGAATTTGCGGAAATTTTGAGCAATCCGCGACGCGCACTGATCGACTGCCGCATGCGTTTTATATCCATCTTTTGCAGATAGCGTAAACCGCCGTGAATAATCTTAAGGCTATTGGCGGAAGTTGCACCGCCAAAATCATCCTTTTCAATCAGTGCTACTTTTAAACCCTGTAATGCGCATTGTCTCGCTATCGTCGCACCGTATATTCCGCTTCCGACGATCAGTACATCGAAGCTTTCTGTCGATAAGCGATGGGTATCACGTTGCATGAGATTCAGCTCTTAATCTATCCGTGCATAAATATCAGAAATTTTTTTCTGAAAAGCAGGATATGAATATTTCTCTGTGGCTAATCTGCCGGCAGCCTTGCCCAGTTGCTTACGTTTTTTATCATCTGCTGCCAGATCATCAAAACCCCGTGCGACTTCATCCACCTCAGCAGCCACTAATGCAGCACTGCAATCATCCAGCACCTGGGTATGGGACTGAATATTTGTTGCCAGAATGGCCTTACCAGCACCCATGTAGGAGTAGATTTTCATAGGTGTATTTTTACCCTTCATACGTGGTGAAACCAGTATATCTGCCTGTATCAGATACTCACCGAGGTCATCAACCGGGCGCGGTCCCAGGAAAAAGACCTTCTGGGCAATGCCCAGCGTTGAGGCCTTATCACGATATAAATCAACATCCTCCTGCTGGCCACCTATAATGAACAATGTTAGCTGCTCCTTCTGTATTGACTTTGCATAGCCTTCCAGCATCAGGTCTATTCCCTGATAGTGTTCAAGATTCCCGACATACAGTGCGATCAGGCCGGTAATATTATTTTCTACCCGAATATTATCTATGTCGTTGCCCGTCTGCCTGGCAGGAAGGGCAATGTCTTCAACAACAAATATATTCTCTCTGGTTTTTTTGTAGTTTTCCGCCTTGACCGCCAACTCTTCACAAACAGCAATCACTGTATCAGACTTTCTCACCGCAAGCTTTTCGAAGGCATCCATGCCACCTTTAATGAAGCGTAGCGCATTCCATTTTTCTACCAACTGGTCTGCCATTGAAGAATCCATATCGTAGACAAGGTGCTTTTTACTAAATAATTTTACTAACAGGGCAGGGTAGACAGACTCTTCTACGGCATGGATAACCTGATAGTTATTGGTCATACACATACGTATTAATTTAAAGCCAAGAAAAACATCACATATCAGTTTTTTCCATGAAAATCCTATGGGCACATTACTCACGCCCGGTATATTGATTATGCGCTCGATAGACAACCCTTCAACTTGTATGTCCTCACCTTCATGGTAGGTAAGCAGGTCCACCGTATGGCCGGCAACAATGAGGGCTTCGATCAGCAGGCGTACGGCAATCGGTGTTCCTCTCTCCTGATAAAACGGCTGCGGTGCAATTAATAATATTTTCAATTTCTGCTGCCTGTGATTA
>JAYEGM010000113.1:0-3315 GCA_034659075.1 Pseudomonadota bacterium | reverse complement strand
GGGGGCGTCAAATTACACCTTTGCCTGTGCTAGCTGGAGCCAGAATAAAGCCGACTGGTTGCAGGCGCACGTGAAGGCCTTTGAGTTCTTTGGTGGTGTCCCTGAACTGGTGGTGCCGGATAATCTATTATGTGGAGCTCCACATAATAGATTTTATGTTGAGTGAATCATTATGTGAAGCAGTAGTATTAGCCTATGAGTTAGCAACATTATATTAATGAAACTAAATAAAAGACTTCACATAACGAATCACAGTTTAGATCAAATTGATTCCAGCCAGGCAAGTATGTCGTTATTTCTATCCAGAACACCTTTTAGTGATTTTGACTCTCCTGAAGGCGAGTAAGCATTGAGCACTTTCCGTTTCATTTCCATATCAATTTCAACATAAGCATGTGTTGTTTCAAGATTAACGTGACCAAGCCAACTTTTTATGATCGTTAAATCAACTCCAGCCTGGAGTAAGTGCATTGCAATCGTATGTCTAAACGTATGCGGGCCAATGCTCTTTTTTTTCAAAGTAGGACAGTTTTCTGATGCTGATTCGACTCGTTTTTTGATGATATAGCGAATGCCAAAACGCCCCAGCGGTTGACCACAAGCATTCAAAAATAATTTATCCGCTGGCTTGTCTACTATTTGAAGGTCTTGCAAATAGTCCATGAGCAATTTTGCCGTATCTTGCCAAATTGGTACCCTCCTTGTTTTGTTGCCTTTACCAACTAATGTCACCACTGGAAGCCTGCCAAAGGTAATAGAACTGACCGTTAGGTCACATATTTCCTGTACTCGAGCGCCCGTATTGTAGAGTAAATTTAATAGCACATGATCACGTTGTTCATTCCTATTTCCCTGATCACAATCACCAATAATGGCATTAACCTCGTTGACTTCGAGATAGTCAATCACTTTATGCGGTGCTTTTTTTAGCGGGAGTGCAATAATTCGCTGATATTCTCCAGCTCGCAATACATCCTTTGTGGTTAAAAATAATGAGAATGTTTTCAACGATGCCAGGCGTAAATTTCGTGTAACAATGCTGTTGTTTCGTTTGATTTCAAGTTGGTTTAGAAAGAGCAAAACGGCGTCTGCATTGACATCGTCCAACACAAGTTTGGTCACGGATTTTTTCTGCCGTGAGCATTGAAAGGCAAAAAACAATTTCAAGGCATCCCGATAGGCCATCACTGTATTCTGGCTTAACCCTCGATCAACCACTAAATAATCCTGGAAAAAACCCTGTACTAACATCATCAGTGTATTCGCCTTTTTCATTGTGAACCTCCCTGGCCTGACCGGATGTATGAATGAAGTTTTTCGCCTGCAATGCCCAGTAATTCAAGGGATGGGTGAAGGTAGACTTGAGTATTAGCGATATTGGTATGTCCAAGATAGGTCGCTAGTACTGGAAGATAAATATTGGGGTCTTTATCTGACTGGTAAATATCCATCAACCACCGGGTTGCAAATGAATGGCGTAGGTCATGAACACGAGGCGTGTTGCTTTGATTCGTTTTCAATCCGGCACGGACCATCAGAGTGTGAAGTGTTTTAGGCGTTGTTGATAGGGTGCAAGGCTTACCTCTATTGTTGATGAAGACAAAATCGGTCGGTGTATTATCATAGCCGTAACGTGATCGTCGCTCTAAATAATCCATTAACTTCTGCGTTGTTGAGGGTAATAACGGGATCATCCGGGATTTAAAAAACTTGGTTTGCCTGATAGTCAGAATGCCGTTATTGCTATCAATATCTTCAATTTTTAACCGGACAACCTCACCAATTCGCATGCCCGTGACCCATAACAAACCAATGATTAGCCTGTAGGTGTGCGGTAGTATCTTGCTTTTTACATTAAGCTGCAGGGCTTGCTGCATTAATCTGACGACTTCTTCCTGTGTAAAAATATAAGGCTTTACCTGCACCTTAGCGGAACCTACCAGTCCTTTTTCTGGAATATAGGTTGCTAAATCAAACTGCAGCATGAAACGGCAAAATTGGCGTAAAACGGACACGTGATCAGCGCGGGTTAATGGTGCTTTATGACGAGTTGTATCCAGATAACCCACAACCATTTGACGAGTAATCACTTTGCAGTTGGGGAAATGCCCAGCCAAGAACTGATCGAAGGCATCCAGCGTAAATTCAGCGCTGACATAGAGGTAACCCAGTGATCGGCGTAATGCTAAATGTTGAACCATCCATCTGCCCATAGGGCCAGTAAATCGCTGCTTTTTCATTGTTTATCCTCCGGCCACTCACGAGCGAGTGTGCGAAGCTGATTGAGGTCGACTTTGGTATAAATAAAAGTCGTCTCTATGTGTTTATGTCCAAGCAGATCAGCTATTGTTTTTATTGATACTTTCTGACTCAGCAAGCGAGTTGCAAAGGCATGTCGAAAATGACGAGAGCCTTTGAACTTTGAACTAATACCTGCTTTGACATAGTATTTCTGAAAATTAGCCGCATAATGATTGTGCTCACTCAGAGGCAGTTGCTGACCACGTAGCGTTAAAAATACCTCCTCGAAATCAGCATTCTTCCTATCCATTTTTATATAGTTTAACAAGGCAGCAGCAACGTCCTCGTGCAATGGTAGACGTAAGGAATTGCTCCATTTGCAACCTGCAAAACAGATAAAGCCGTCTTCCCAGTGAATATCACTCAGCTTTAAAGTAGTGACCTGTCCAATTCTGACACCATAGTGAATGCAGAGCGTCATCACAGCAAGATCTCGCCGACCGGCTGGAGTATTTTTATCAGGCATTGCTAATAGTTGCTGAATATCATCCCAGGAGAGACTTTCGGGCAACCGCTCTAACTTTCTGGTGGTGATCACTGGTACCACTTCCACTAAATTATGTTGTAGATAGCCTTTTATGTAGGCAAATCGAAGAAAGCTACGGATAGAAGAAGTTAAGTGTTTCTTACTAGCACGATGCAAAGGTGGTGCCACTTCGATGATGTAATCATGAATGCTTTTTGCTGATAACAAGTGCAGTTGTGATGAAGAGTTAATCCCTTGTTTCAATAGAAATGGTGTTACAACGTTCCTTCTTATAACAACCGTCGCTTCGGACAAACATTGATAGTCCCGTAAGAAATTTAGATATTCATTTAATAACTCATTTTCTGGGTATACTTTTTTTGAAAACATGATATTTCTCCTCTAGTTGAAAGAACAACACAAGAAGAAGTAGCACAAACGGGAAAATATTATGTGAAGCTATGCTTTGAATAAACGGCTGGAAATATAGAAGAAGTCACGAAATTGCCATTTAACTTCACATAATGATTCACTCAACATAAAATCTA
>JAYEGM010000112.1:0-12925 GCA_034659075.1 Pseudomonadota bacterium | reverse complement strand
AGTTTCAGGACTAAATACCGAATACCTATTTCTTGAAACTTGAGACTTGAGACTTGAGACTTGAGACTTGAAACTTGAAACTTGAAACTTGAAACTTGAAACTTGAAACTTGAAACTTCTTTTTTAAGTATTTGACACCCTCCGCATCGCCCAGTATCGTTCACTGTTTTGTCGTAATATACAGCCTGGTACTTTAGTAGAGTAGACATGGAACAATTTGCCCGTATCAAGAGACTTCCCCCCTATGTTTTTAATATCGTTAATGCCCTGAAGGCAGAGGCGAGGCAGCGTGGGGAGGATATTATTGATTTCGGCATGGGAAATCCAGACCAGCCGACGCCGCAGATTATCGTCGACAAGCTGTGTGAGGCGGCCCGGCGACCGGACACCCATCGCTACTCCCTGTCCAGAGGCATACCGCGTCTGCGGAAAGCCATTTGTGACTGGTACAAGCGCAAATATGATGTCGATCTGGACATGGAAAGCGAGGCCATCGTTACCATCGGTTCAAAAGAGGGACTGGCACACCTGGCCCTGGCGACAGTCGAGTCCGGTGATGCAGTGCTGGTACCGAATCCCAGCTACCCGATTCATCCTTACGGCTTTGTCATAGCCGGTGCCGATATACGGCATGTACCGCTGGTAAAAGGCGGAGATTTCTTTGCTGAAATAGAAAAGGCCATTAAAAATTCATGGCCGAAGCCGAAGATGCTGGTGATCAATTTTCCGGGAAATCCAACGACGCAATGTGTCGATCTGGATTTTCTTAGCCGCGTTGTAGCAATAGCCAAAGAGCACGATATCTGGGTAGTGCATGATATAGCCTATGCGGATATCGTTTTTGATGGTTACCAGGCACCTTCCATTCTGCAGGTGCCAGGAGCAAAAGATATTGCCGTTGAATTCTACAGCCTGTCGAAGAGTTATAATATGCCGGGCTGGCGGGTTGGTTTCATGGTCGGCAATAATGAGCTGGTCTCCGCTCTGGCGAGAATGAAGTCCTATCTTGATTACGGTATGTTCACACCGATACAGGTGGCAGCGATAGTTGCGCTGGAGCAGTGTGATGATGAGGTGGAAAAAATTCGCGATATGTATCAGCAGCGCCGTGATGTGCTTTGTGAGGGCTTAACGGCTGCCGGCTGGCCGGTGGATAAGCCTAAGGCCACCATGTTTGTCTGGGCTGAGATACCGGATCAGTATAAAGAGATGGGCTCGTTAGAGTTCGCTAAAAAGCTTCTGCTGGAAGCAAGAGTGGCTGTTTCTCCGGGCATCGGTTTTGGTGAATACGGCGATGACCATGTCCGTTTCAGCCTGATAGAAAATGAACAGCGTACCCGTCAGGCTGTTCGCGGGATACGAGAAATGCTGCGTAAAGATGCGTAATATTGCGGATACAGAGCCGCTGATCATCATAGAAAAGACATAGAAACATACCTAAGAATATAGAAGGCAATCAATGAAACCTGTAAATATTGGCATATTAGGGCTGGGCACTGTCGGTGGCGGGACGGTCAACGTTCTACAACGAAATGCAGACGAGATTAGCCGTCGTGCAGGAAGAGAGATACAGGTCACCATGGCCTCGGTTCGCTCACTGGATAAACCGCGTATTTGTGATACCCGTTCGATCACACTGACCACCGATCCGTTTGAAATCGTCAACCATCCGGATATTGATGTCGTGGTGGAACTGATTGGCGGTGATACACTGGCACTGGATCTTGTACTGAAAGCCATCGCCAATGGCAAGCACGTGGTGACGGCCAATAAAGCATTGATTGCGGTGCATGGAAACGAAATTTTTGCGGCAGCACAGAAGATGGGTGTCACGGTCGCTTTTGAGGCAGCCGTAGCCGGTGGCATCCCGATCATCAAGGCAGTGAGGGAAGGTCTGGCAGGCAACCGCGTGCAATGGCTGGCTGGCATCATCAACGGCACCAGCAATTTCATTCTTACCGAGATGCGTGACAAAGGCCGCAGCTTTGATGATGTACTGGCAGAGGCGCAGGAGCTGGGCTATGCGGAGGCAGACCCAACCTTTGATGTAGAAGGTATAGATGCGGCGCATAAGCTGACCATTCTGGCCTCTATTGCATTCGGTATTCCTCTGCAGTTTGACAAGGCCTACACTGAAGGCATGCGAAAGCTGACAACGCAGGATGTCACCGATGCGGCCGACCTGGGATTTCGCATTAAACATCTGGGCCTAGCCAAACGTACAGATAGCGGTGTTGAACTTCGTGTTCACCCTACGTTGATTCCTGAAAAGCGCCTGATTGCGAACGTTGATGGCGTGATGAATGCGATACTGGTGAGCGGTGATGCGGTAGGCCCCACTCTGTATTACGGTGCCGGTGCAGGGGCTGACCCGACTGCATCTGCTGTTGTCGCCGATCTGGTTGATGTGGTGCGAGCCCTGACTACAGACCCTGAAAATCGTGTGCCTCACCTGGCCTTTCAGGCCGATGCACTGGCTGATACCGCGATATTGCCAATTGAAGAGGTATGCAGCGCCTGGTTCCTGCGTTTGCAGGCCCTGGATCAACCCAATGTACTGGCAAATGTCACTAAATTACTGGGTGAAAATGGTATTAGCATCGAGGCTATAGTGCAGAAGGTGCCACATCAGCATGGTGCCAGCGTACCCATCGTCATCCTGACTCACAGCGTGGTAGAAAAAGCGATGAACCAGGCATTAGCTGCGATTAGTGATCTGCCTGAAATTGAACCGAACATTACGCGTATTCGAGTGGAATATCTGGAGTCGGATTAATCAGAGGGTCCTTAAATTTACAGGCCCCGGGGAGACGCTCCGGTGAAGTAATACTGCTGACACAAAATGGTGTTATAAAATACAAACGGATGAAGTCATTACACCCACTGAGAACTCATGCCTGAGCAAAGCACAGTAAACACCCGCACCCTGGCTAAAAAGGAAGAACTGGCAAAGCGCATCAAAAAGCCTCTTGCTGAAGTGGCTGAGATGGTCAGTGAAATCTGGCCGGATCAGCAGGCAATAGATAAGATACTGCGGCATGAAATTGGCACCATCCCGGATTGCAGTTTGCTGTATGCCTGGAACATTGATGGGGAGGTAATCAGCTGCATGATTCTGCCGGACAGTGTCGATGACTCCTGGCTGGGCAAGGATTTAAATGAGCGCCCCTTTCTCAGCAAGCATTTGCCTTACATGGGCATCATGCTGTCTTCAGTTTATCGCAGCGACTACGATGGAAGAGAGTGCATCACAGCTCTGCAGGCGGTAAATCGGGGCAATCAGCTTCTGGGTTTTGTTGCTGCAGATTTCTCAGTGACAGATTTACTTCGCGACACTAGCCTGAATGTGAACGTACCGCAATGGAACCAGTATCGCGGTGACCCGGCAGTTCGGGGCACATTGTTTTTGCAGGAAAGGCATGCCAGTCAGCTGGACGAACATATAGATGAAGTACTGGCCCGCTTTGAAACACTGATTGCCGAGCATGGTGTGTTTCATGCCAAGATCCATTTCTCCAGTGGGCGCTGTTCCATTTGGCTGATGGATGACCCATATAGCTACCGTATACTCACCATCGAAGAGATACTCGACCCGGATCTGTCACTGGCCTATCCCTGGCGGCCATATACCAGCAAGGCTGTGATAGGTGCTGATGAGGTGAGCGCCTGTTTTGAACAGTTCAAACGTCTGCGCTTTGGTGATGAAACTATCTATCTGCGTTCAAGTTCAATTAATATCATCAACGGCATGGTCGGGCTGACTTTTTCCTGTGATGGTTCGCACTACATGCCAGTAAAAGACTTTCTGAAAAAAGAACAGGCCTTCTGGTTCGGCGAAACGCTCAAGAATATGCCGCAGACAGAGCAGAAGGACGGCTAGTCCGGGTAATTGTATGGTCAGATCTCTTGCTGACAAAACCCAGTCCGTTGTTAAGGGTTCTGAGCACTGGGTACAGTCGCTACAGAATACAGGCAAGGATGAAGGCGGGCCTGAATTAGATGTCGAGCTGATTCGTCAGGCTTTTGCCTTCAGGCAAGCCGAAGTTTCGCCAGAAGACGAGGGTGGACTGGTGCAGGCCTCACTCGAGGTGGCAACCATACTTCACGATCTGAAGGTGGATAATGAAACGCTGGTGGCCGGTATTCTGCATGATAGATCTAATGCGGAACAATCGCGCCTGGAAAAAATCAAACAACATTTTGGTGAAGTGATTGCCGGTCTGGTTAGCGGTGTTGCCCGTATGGATATTATGCCGGTGGTAGAAAAAAACCTGCAGGCTGGCCAGTCATCCCAGATTGATGGTGAAAACCTGCGCAAAATGCTGCTGGCGATGGTTGAAGACGTCCGGGTCGTTCTGATCAAGCTGGCCGATCGTTTGCTGCAATTGCGTCATATAAAAAACAGCTCTACTGAACAGCAGCAGAGTATAGCCGCACAGACGCAGGAGATTTTTGCGCCATTGGCGAATCGTCTGGGCATCTGGCAGCTCAAGTGGCAACTTGAAGATCTTTCACTGAGGTATTTGGAACCGGATGAGTACCACAGAATTGCGGCAAGCCTCGATGAACGACGTGCAGACCGCGAAGCCTATATCAAGCAATTCATGCAGGTACTGGGAGATGAACTCAGCACAGCCGGAATCAAGGTGGAAATTAGTGGCAGGGTGAAGCACATCTACAGCATCTATCGTAAGATGATGCGTAAAAATGTGGATATTGACCAGATATTTGATGTGCGGGCAGTACGAATCCTGGTCGATACTATACCCGATTGCTATGCGGCTCTCGGTGTAGCCCATTCGTTGTGGCCCTACATAAAAGAAGAATTCGATGACTACATCACGAGTCCGAAGAATAATAACTATCAGTCCATACATACCGCCGTGCACGGGCCGGATGGCAAGCTGGTAGAGATACAGATTCGCACCCATGCCATGCATGAACGCGGTGAGCTCGGCGTTGCCGCCCACTGGCGCTACAAGGAAGGTATCGGTCACGATGAAAGCTTTGATCGCAAGATTGCCTGGCTCAGGCAGCTGCTGGAATGGAAGGATGAAGCGGCCGATGGCAGCGACTTTGTTGCGGAATTCCGCAGTCTGGTATTTGAAGACCGCGTCTATGTATTTACCCCGGCCGGCAAGATTATTGATTTACCGAGCGGTTCAACGCCGCTGGATTTTGCCTACACTATACACACCGAAATAGGTCACCGCTGTCGGGGCGCCAGGGTGAATGGGGCAATTGCCCAATTAACTTACCAGTTAAAAACGGGTGATAAAGTTGAAATTCTGACAGTTAAAGAAGGTCAGCCCAGTCGAGACTGGATCAACCCTCATCTGGGCTATACACAATCACAACGGGCTAAGTCAAAAATACAGCAATGGTTCCGTCATCAGGAATATGATCAGAATGCAGCGGAAGGAAGAGCCATACTCGATAAAGAACTGCTGCGTCTTGGTCTGAAAGACGTCAATATCGACAAACTTTCACAGCAGTTAAAATTTAATAAAACCCCTGACATGATGGCGGCCGTTGGGCGCGGTGAAGTGAAAATTACCCAGATTGCTAACGCACTGCAAGGTTTTCTGGGTCCGAAAACGAATAAAGAGCCTGAGTTAAAACTACGCCAGCCGCCTGCTAAAAAAAACCGGTCCGATATACAGGTGCTGGGGGTCGGCAATCTGATGACACACATGGCACAGTGCTGCAAGCCGCTGCCGGGAGATGATATTGTTGGCTATATCACTCAGGGCAGAGGAGTCAGTATTCATCGCAGTGATTGCGCCAACGTCCTGCGTGCAAGGAACCAGGAGGATCAGCATCTGATTGAGGTCAACTGGGGAGGTCCGGAACAGGATTTTTATACTGTAGATATACAGATAGTGGCTTTTGACCGAAAAGGATTGCTGCACGACATTACCGCATTGCTTTCAAACGAAAAAATCAATGTCACGGCCGTGAGTACAAAATCTAGCAGCCATACACATGAAGCTAAAATGAAACTGACAATAGAAATTGAGAACTTAAGCCGGCTTAGCCAGCTGCTGTTGCGCATAAATGAGCTGCCAAATGTACATGAAGCCAGAAGGATCACTGAATGAATATACTTGCCCTGGACAGCTCAACAGAAGCCTGTTCTGTGGCACTCCTGATGGACAAGGGTGTAGTGGAAAAATTTGAGGTGATTGGTCGTGGCCATGCAGAGCATTTATTGCCAATGATAAACAGCTTGCTGGAAGAAAACGATACCCGCCTCGAAGACATAGACCTGTTTGCTTATGGCGCAGGGCCGGGGTCATTTACCGGTCTAAGGATTGGCGGCGCCATGATGCAGGGACTGGCACTGGCCAGAGACCGGAAACTTGTTGCTGTCTCATCTCTGGCCGCACTGGCTGCCCGGCAACAGGGGTTGGTGTTGAGTGTTATTGATGCACGCATGGAGCAGGTATATTCTGGTCTATATCTCTGTAATGGTATAACTGCTCCTGATTTGACAGGAGAGATTGCTGTTTCATCACCCGACAGCATAAGTTTGCCAGAACAGGCAGAAATTATTGTTTGCGGGTCGGGTTGGGATCGTTATCAGGATGTATTTTCTCGGATGAGTACGAAAGATCGGAAGATAACAGGGTTGGCTGCCGAGTATCCACATGCGGCAGACATCGCCCATCTTGCACTACATGAAGAAGAGCAGGGAAGAGAAGCTGACCCGGAAAATGCATTGCCGCACTATGTACGAAATAAGGTGGCAAAGAAAATGGCAGAACTAAAGTGACTAGTCATACGAATATTAGCCGCCGTGAGTTTATGACCCGCCTGGGTTTGTTAGGAACTCTTGCCATAAGCTATCCTGCCGCGGCCCTTGCCGAACGGCGACAATCAGATATAAAACACAGCTTGCCGGTCTGGCTTGAAGACCCGGTCTGGAAGACTATTGCCCAGGTACAGGAGACCCTGTTCCCGGCAGGTAAAGATATTCCAGGTGCCGGTGATATTGGTGCTGCAATTTATCTGCATAAGGCAATTGAAAACCCGAATGCAGATGGTGCAGACAGAGATTTTATCTTCCGCGGTACAGGCTGGTTAGATGAACTGGCTCAACAGCGGTATACGAGAAATTTCATACAGCTAACAGAAAAAGAACAGGAAAAAATCATCGAGGAAACGGTGCAGACGACGGCCGGGCGTAACTGGGTTTCAATGTTGCTGACTTACATCCTTGAGGCTTTGCTGTCAGAACCGGTTTATGGGGGTAACCCCGGTGGCACAGGCTGGTTATGGCTGGAACATCAGCCGGGTTACCCGACACCGGCTGCTGACAAGACCTGGGATCAACTTCTGCAAAGGCGCGCATGAACAGAAAATACGATGTTTGCATCATAGGCAGTGGTGCAGGAGGCGGCCCGGTAGCGCTGACTCTGGCAAGGGCCGGTTATTCAGTTGTTGTGCTGGAGAAAGGTCCCTGGTTTACCGAACAGGACTTTTATAAAGACGAGCTTGCCTGTTGCCGCCGCAGTGTCTATACGCCAAAGCTTTCTGAAGAACAGCATGTGATAGAGGATGTCGATGATGATGGCAACTGGGTCGGAGAGCCCACCTCTGATTCCGGCTGGGACTTCTGGAACGGCAATCTTGTTGGTGGCTCCTCTAACCTGATGAGCGGATTCTTTTACCGTCTTAAACCAGAGGATTTTCGTTTGCGCTCCGAGTTCGGTCCAATTAAAGGGGCGAATGTCGTCGACTGGCCGATCAGCTATGAAGATCTGGAACCTTACTATACCCTGGTAGAAACAGAAGTGGGGGTATCGGGCCGCTACACTGAGCATCCTGCGGCAGAACCCCGAACAAGCAAAGACTTCCCATATCCACCGACACTGGAACACCCGATATCCGCAAAGATAGATAAAGCCTGTGATGATCTGGGCCTGCATTCTCTGCCCACTCCCCGTGCGATATTATCACGCACAAAAGGCAATCGCCGAAGCTGTGAATATTCAGGCTTCTGCGGCAGCTATGGCTGTTCGTCAGGCGCCAAGGGCAGTTCAAGAGCCGCCTTGCTCGACCAGGCCATCGCCACCGGGAATTGTGAAATTATGCCCTTATGCAAGGTCTATAAACTAAGCAGTGATAACGATGGCAAGGTAGTTTCAGCAGACTACTATGATGTTAAAAAGCAGAAAAAAAGTATCCATGCAAAACTCTTCGTTGTCGCCTGCCAGGCGATAGAAAGCAGCCGTTTATTATTGTCCTCAGCTGGCCCCAAACACCCAAGTGGCCTGGCAAATAATACAGGCCAGGTGGGTAAAAACCTGTTGTTTTCTGCAGGTGGCGCAGGGTCTGGTGATTTTGACTATGCTGACATGGATAGTGAATCTGCAGCAGCGATGAAAACCCGCGGGCCTTTTGTGAACCGCGGGCTGCAGGACTGGTACTTTATTGATGATCCGCTGCTAGGCGGGCGAGTCAAAGGCGGTACGGTTGATTTTCTGCTGCGTCATCCAAATGCGATGAGCAAAGCGGTGAATGCCAAATGGGAGGGTGATGAACTGGTCTGGGGCCGGGCATTGCAAACAAAACTTAAATCTATTTTTACCGGCAGTCAAAACTTACGCTATGAAATATTCTGCGACTGGTTGCCAACAGATGACTGCTTTGTCAGTCTTGATGACACCGTTAAAGACAAGTGGGGGTCCCCTGTTGCTAATGTACGCATCGGTTTTCACCCGCATGATCTCGAGATTGGGCATTATATCAATGAACGTGCTTTGCAGGTGCTAACGAAGATGGGGGCAAAAAATGTACGCTCGAGCATTAGTGGTGCACCGCCGGCAAACCTGGTGGCCGGTGGATGCCGGTTTGGGCATGAGCCGATGACTTCAGTGCTTAATGCTGATTGTCGCGCCCACGATGTTGAAAATCTTTATGTTACCGACGGCAGCTTTATGCCAACGGGTGGCAGTGTGCCATATACCTGGACGATCTATGCCAATGCTTTTCGTGTCGCTGAACAGCTAAAGAAGGTGCTGTCCTAGCCTTTTCTATTCAGTCATCTGTGGTTGATAACCAGGCAAAGATATCCTGTATCTCCTCATCAGTGAAGTCAATCAGCAGTTCATCTTCTTCAGGATCAGAAGGGTCGTGGATACGGATTTTCTTACGGTATTTTTCTACCTGCCGCCACAGATAACGGGTGTATTGGCCTGACAACATGGGGACTACTTTTTTATGGTCGCCTTCAGCCATTCCGCCATGACAGGAAGCGCATTCCTTACGATAGATCTTTTCACCCTTTTCTATATCGCCTTTTGCCCGTGCAACCTGCATAAGCTTTTTCGATTCGAGAAGACGGGCATAGGCATCGAAACCGGGGGCTTCTGAATCGACTGGCGGAAGCCTGGTTTGCAGCTTGATTTCTGCAAGAAAACGGGAGATGTCCTGTATATCATTATCCGGCATTTGTCGTTCATCAATGTATTCAATCATTGCCATGTTAGGGCGTTTTCTGTCTCTGAACAGGTGCAGCTGCTGCGCAAGAAAATCTGCCGGTAGTCCAGCTAGCCGCGGGTACTCACCATCCTTGCCGCCTTGCCCGTATTCACCGTGACAACCTGCACATAGTTCATTAATTTCTTCACCGTTGTCAGGGTCATACTCATATGCGTGGAGCAGGATTGCATTAGTACAAAATAGAGTTAACAGCATTTGATTTAATTTTTTTAGCATATCGTCTATCCCGGAAATCGTAGCTGCCAATATACTATCCTATCAATGCCTTTTTGGAATAGAAATTTTATATCTTGAATCTGAAGCATTTCATTTGCTGCCACTTGTGCTGCTTTCTTTATCCACTGGACTCACACGCGGATAAATACGCACCATTCTCACTGCAGCGTCCTTTATCTGCACCACTTCAACAGGATAACTGTCTATCAGTATGGTTGTTCCAGTTTGCGGTATATCTTCAAGCATTTCAAGAATCAGGCCGTTCAGTGTTTTAGGCCCATTGACTGGCAGCTGCCAGCCCATATTCCGGTTCAGGTCACGAATAGAGGCCATGCCATTGACCATGTAGGAATCATCCCTTTGTTTATGTACATCCTGCAGGTCGCCTGGAGCCTGGGTATTAAATTCGCCAACGATTTCCTCAAGAATCTCATCCATAGTAATCATACCCTGCAGGTCACCGTACTCATCAACCGCCAGACCCAGGCGTCGTCTTTCTTTTTGCATGATCAGCAGTTGCTGCATAACAGGCGTATCCTTCGGTACAAAGTAGGCAGGGCGGAGCAGTTTTTCCAGCTTTTCCCGATCAAGGTTGTCCATCTGCATGGCATGTATGGCACGTCGTAAATGCAGCACACCAATGACATTGTCCAGGTTGCCCTTGAACACAGGCAGGCGGGTATGATGACTGGTCGCAAGTTGCTCAAGGATCTCATCCCATTCATCTTCAAAATCAATGCCCTCGATGGCGCTGCGTGGGACCATGATATCTTCGACAGTGATCCGCTCAAGATCCAGTATACCCATTAGCATGTCATGGTGGCTCTTGGGTATCAGGCTTTCCGCTTCAATCACTACTGTACGCAACTCGTCCTTATTCAGGGCGTCCCGGTTTTGTTGTGGCTTGATATTAAACAGGCGCAAAAAACGGTTAGCGACAATATTGATGATCCAGACCAGCGGATACAGAACCCACAGCAGCACGATGAGTACATAAGAAGCAGGAAAAGCTATCTTCTCAGGATGGCGCATTGCCAGTGTCTTCGGTGCAACTTCAGCAAATATCAATACCACCAGGGTAAGGATAAAGGTAAAGATGGCAATAGCGGGTTCACCATAAAGCCTCAGGGCGGCGATAGTGCTGATTGAGGCGGCGGAAAGATTGACCAGATTATTGCCTAGTAAGATAACGCCGAGCAGCCGGTCAGGTTGATCAAGCAGACGTCTTGCCAGCTTCGCACTACGATGGCCTTTATCAGCAAGATTCTTCAGGCGATAGCGGTTAAGCGCCATCATGGCCGTTTCAGAAGATGAAAAAAAAGCAGAGCAGGCAATGAGTACGGCCAGAACAACAAACAGTACCCAGACAGGTAATTCAATCAAGGACGGAATATCTCGTTGTGTATGGGGTGTTTATTCTACAGATTGCAGTGCTGTCTGTCATTGATTTGGGTTTTAAGTGTCAAGTTTCAGGTTTCAAGTAAAGTCAGTGATCTTGTTCTTGAAACTTGAAACTTGAAACAGCTTTTATAGTAAAACCCGTTCTACCCCTTCGTTGCGGATTTTTTCTGCTGATTCGTTCATCCAGTTTTCACCCAGCAGGCCGGCGGCCAGTTCGACGACGATATAATCAGTCCCCAGGCCGGTGCTTTTTTCGTAGCGTGCCATGCCTTGCTGGCAGGAGGGGCAGGAGGTGAGTATTTTCAGATCTCTGGCTTTGCCGGTTTCGCCGGTCAGGGTTTCTATGTTATTGAAAAGTTCTTCCTGTTTGCGGTACCGGACCTGGGTGGCGATGTCGGGCCGTGATATGGCGAAGGTACCTGATTCGCCGCAGCAGCGGTCTGATAACAAAACCTCGGCACCTAGCAGTTTACTGGCAACGCCGATGGGGTCATGGTGTTTTATCGGGCTGTGGCAGGGTTCATGGTAAAGATATTTTTTGCCGCTGGCTTCCAGGCTAATCCCTTTTTCCATCAGGAACTCGTGGATATCCATAGTTCTGCAACCGGGAAAAATCTGTTGCAGCTGATACTTTAATAACTGATCAAGACAGGTTCCGCAGGAAACGATGATGGTACGGATATCCAGGTAGCTCAGAGTATTGGAAATGCGGTGCATCAGTACCTGGTTGTCGGTCGACATCTGTGTGCCGCGCTTACTATCGCCACCGGCAGTTTGCGGATAGCCGCAGCATAAATAACCCGGTGGCAAAATCGTACGTACCCCCTGTTCATATAACATGGCCAGAGTGGCCATGCCGATCTGGCTGAACAGGCGTTCGGAACCGCAACCGGGAAAATAAAATACTGTTTCGCTGTCATCATTGACTTTCTCAGCATCCTGTATGACCGGGATGCTGTTGGATTGTTCTATATCCAGTAATGCACGCAGGGTCGGGCCGGGTGTGTCCGAGGGCAGGGGTTTTTTAACAAAATTAACGATCTGGCTGCGTATTTCGGGCTGCCCCAGTGACAGGGTCGGGCGTTTATTTTCCGGCAGCAGCCGGAAGTGCCTGGCCAGTCGGTTGACCCAACGCTGACTGGCATAACCTGCCTTGATCATGCCCAGGCGCATCCATCGTATGCTGCGCGGATTGCTGACATTGAGGAAGGACATGGCCAGCCAGTTGCCGGCATTAAAGCGTTTCTTACCTTTTTCTTTAAGGATATTTTTGATCAGCGAAGAGACTTCACCAAAATCGATGTCAACCGGGCAGGGAGACAGGCAGCGATGGCAGATGGTGCAATGGTCTGCTATATCGTTGAGTTCATCAAAATGACGGGTAGAAATACCGCGGCGGGTCTGTTCCTCATACAGGAAGGCCTCGACCAGCAGGCCAGAAGCCAGAATTTTATTGCGTGGTGAGTAGAGCAAATTTGCTGCAGGGATATGCGTGGTGCATACCGGTTTGCACTTGCCGCAGCGCAGGCAGTCTTTGACCTCATGATTCAATTCACCGAGGGCACTGGCTTCAAGAATCAGCGCTTCCTGCTCAAGTAATCTGAGTGACGGTGTATAGGCATTATGCAGCCCGCTGCCGGCCATAAGTTTGCCACGATTGAAGTGTTGTTGCGGGTCAACCTGTTCTTTGTAGCGGGTAAATGCCTCTATCGTATTTTGATCCAGATACTGCATTTTTGTCAGGCCGATACCGTGCTCACCGGAGATGACGCCGCCCAGGTCTTTTGCCAGTAACATGATC